>JADFPM010000122.1 GCA_022562335.1 Chloroflexota bacterium | reverse complement strand
AGACACGTTGCACGGAAACCTGGGGCTGCCCAAACCGGCCAACCGCTACACTGAAGCCCGAATGACGGGTTCCACCCCCAGAGCTTCGGCCGGCTGACGGCCACCCATCTCCTTCAAGTAAAGCGGCGGCTCGATTGCATCGGTGTCCGGGCTTAAGCGATGTAGTCCTCCAACTCCATGGCGAGGACGTCGTCGCTGAGGCTCATAGCGGTGGCCAACTTGGTCTTGAAGACCCCGAATGCCTCCTCTCCTTCACCGTCCTCCAAGCCGCCGGTTTCCTTCAGCTTGTTTTTCAACTCCTCAAAGGCCCAATCCTCGGCCCGGCCGTGGGGCATTTCGAAGAAGGTCCGGTCGAAGAGAGGAAGCTCACCGGGACCGAAGTAACCCTTGCCACTGATCTCATAACCTTCCAAATCGTGGGTCCCCTTGCCCAGCACATTGCCGGTGGCGGCGTAGTGCTCCAGCACCGCCTGCATGCCGTACTTCTGGATGGGGCACACCTTCATACAAATGCCGCAGCCCAGGTAACGGGCCATCACCGGCCGGCACCGTTTGAAGTAGAGTTTGTTCTTCTGGACGCCTCTCCACCACACCTTGTCCCGCATCAGCGCCCGGCCGGGACACCGGTTGACGCAAACCTGGCATACCTGGCAGAAGGCATGGATGCCGAAGTCTACCGGCTGGTCGTAGGTCACCTCGGCATCGGTGGTGATCACCATCAGGCGGCACCTGGAGCCGGCGCGAGGCGTCAGCAGGTAACCGCAGGCCCCCAACTGACCCAGCCCGGCCGCGACGAACATTGGGATGTAGGGGCCGGTGTTGTCGTTGGGGCTGTGAATCTGGGCACGATAGCCCAAGGTCCGGATGAATTTTCCCAACTCCAGCCCGGCGGCGCCTTCCGTCCGGTAGGTGCTGGAGTGGACTATCTCTGCGTCCACGCTGGGGATGGTCTGGGTCGGCTCGTAATCCTGCTCGTAGGCCAGGCAGATGGCATGCTCGAACTTGACATAGTCCCGCTTGCGCCCGTAGGTGTAATGGGAATCGTACGCCGTAAAGCCCACCTCAAGGTATCCCAACTCGTAGGCCTTGGCCCTGATCTCCTCGGTAACGTCTTTGCCGTATTTGGCCGGCGCAGTGGGCTCCAAATCGCCGGTGAGACGGGCCGCCTCTATCAGTCCCCGGTTCAGCCTTTCATGCTCCAGGCGAATCTCCCGCATCTCCGGGTGCAGGTCGCGTATCCGGTTGGCCCAGTCCCGGGATGCTCTTTCCTCCACATTCAGAGTGTCCAGGGGATATTCCTTGGTGTAGTAGTCAACATCTTCCTCGCGCATGGGAATACCAGGTACCGTCTCCAGTTCCTCGGGAACGGGGATGGATAAGAGGGGGCCTCCCGGCTTCCGGCTGGGAAGGGTCACGGTATGTCCAATCTTCAGCATTTTCGTTCTCCAAGTGGCTCATGTCCGGCCATCATTTCTCAGGTAGAGAGCCGCCCTCGCAGCCCCATGATCAAACGGCGTCCTGCGTCCTGCGTCATCCCTTCTTTTTGCGTTTATCTTGCCAGAGGGGCATCACCCACCGGCGTTAGATGGGGCCTGGTCAAACCGTCACGGCGGCGTCCATCTTGGCCTCTTCCTCTCGCAGTGCCGGCATCACGTGTTTGGCGAAAAGCTCCATGGACAGCATGACCTTTTTGTGTTCCAGGCCCCCGATGCGCATCTGGGTCATGAAGTGGGTGGCCCCGGCCTGGTGCATATAGTCCTTCATCAGCTTTGTGACCCGCTCTGGGGACCCGAAACAGGTGCCCCGCTCCCATACGTCTTCCTCGGTGATCTGGGACAGAACCGATGGGTCCCTGGGATAGTTTTCATATCCGGATTTTGGAGCGGGCCGCCCCGGCGCTCCCGGCAGAAGGGTTGCCAACAGATGGTAAAACCAGACCACGTGTTTGGTCTCCAGCTTGGCTTCCTCGTCGGTGGGAGCCACGAAGGTCCGTATCGAGAAGGGCTGGTCGAGGCTGCTGGCATCGTGGCCCAACTCTTTCATCTTGTCGGCGTAGCCTTGATAGGCCGCGGCCACGGTTCCCAGGTCGGTGAACTGGGGCGAGCGCAACAATGAGATATTTTGCTGGGCCGCCAGGTCATACGAAGCGGGACTGATGGCCGCCATGTAAAACGGCGGGTGGGGTTTCTGGATGGGCTTGGGGAATATCTCGGTGGGTTCATCGATGGTCCAGAATTTGCCGTGATAGGTGAATTTTTCGCCGCTCAAGGCCCGCTTTAAGATCTCGAAGCTCTCCACGAACATTTCCCTGGAATCCTCCTGGCGGACTCCGAAACCGTGGAACTCCGGCGGCTGGTAGCCCCGTCCCAATCCTAAAAGCAGCCTTCCACCGCTGAGGGCATCCACCAGGGCTGCGTCTTCGGCGACCCGCAGGGGGTGCTGAAAGGGAAGGACCATGATGGCGGTGCCGATCTTCATGCGGTGGGTCCGCTGGGAAATGGCAGCCGCCATGGTCATGGGGTTTCCCAACATCCCATAAACGGCGAAATGATGCTCCGGCAGCCAAACCGAATCAAAACCCAGCTCTTCGCCGTACTCGATCTCCTCCAACACCTCTTCGAACACCTGGCCTTGGTCGATGGCTCCAAAGTCGCTGAATAGGTAGAATAAGCTGAATTTCATGATGCCACCTCCTGAGATAGAA
This sequence comes from Chloroflexota bacterium, assembly GCA_022562335.1. Classification (GTDB taxonomy): domain Bacteria; phylum Chloroflexota; class Dehalococcoidia; order Lucifugimonadales; family UBA3495; genus Io17-Chloro-G2. Next base: position 5,357 of record JADFPM010000122.1, on the reverse strand, counting down.
CCAGCCTGATCAAAACCGGTTGAAGTAAATGTAAGGCCGGGGATAGGTGTGGGGAAAGATGCGGATTGCCCAGGGTGGGTGATGCATCTGCATCAGTAACGTGAAGGGATGGGGTTGGATCAGGGCTGCGGGCCGGCTATCCCGGTTCCACCAACCGGCGGCTCAAGGCGTAGGCCACCGCCTCAAGGCGGGTGTGGACATCCAGTTTGGAGAGGATGTTCTGGATGTGGTTCCGAGCGGTGGCGTTGCTGATGGTCAGGGTCTTGGCGATGGCGTTGGTCCCCAGGCCCTGGACCAGGAGGACCAGCACCTGGTTTTCCCGCTCGGTGAGGCCGGGCTCCGGACCGGAGGAGTTGCCGTTAGGGGCCTGCGGGAGGGTGTGGGACAGGTATCCCTCCAGCTGGCCGGCGATGCTGTCCACCAGCCTTTTGGCCTCCATCAACGGGGTCAGATCCCGAAAGACATGAACGATCGCCGGCGCGGACTGGGAATCGCTGCAGACGGCGTGGGTGACTCCCAGCCAATGGACGGCGCCTTCCCGATCTTTCACCTCCAGGTTCTGGCCGGCAGGGAGAACTCCAAGCAGGGCGCATTTCGCCACCGGGCAGTCGGCTACACAGCAGAACCGGCCCGACTCGTCCATCCCCCGGACCACGTCGAAGCAGTACTTACCCACCACCTCGTCGGAGGTGTGGCCCAGGATCGCCGTGGCTCCGGCGTTCCAGGATATTATCCGCTGGCTGCGGTCCACGGCAAAGACGCCGTCACCGGTCCTTAGATAGTCTTCCCAGGGATCCGTGCTAAACATACGCCTCTCCGTGGCAGGCGGGGCTCAACCTAATCTCCCGCGGTGGCGACTTCCTCGAATCGGCCTTCCAAGGCGGCCAACAGTTGGCGCTCCTGAGGTGTTAACTCACTGGCCACCCAGTCTATGATCCAACGGGGGTCTGATGCCTCTGGGTCCAGGAGCAGGTGTTTCACCACAGAGAGCTCCTGCAGGGGCATGCTCTCCCGCACCAAAGGCAGCACAAACGCCTCTTCATTCTCGAAGTGGTCGAACTCCAGCACCCGCAAGGCCATGACGCGCCGGTACAGGTTCCGTCTGGTGCGGGCCACAACCTTTTCTTCACCTATGGCCCGTTTTAGCACCTCTTCCACTTCCTGGGCCTTGGCCACAAGTTCCTGATGCTGTTCCTGCTCCAAGGCTGCCATTGCCGCTTTGACGTTGTCCGACAACCCGGCGGTGTCGCCCTTCGCCAAAAAATCAACCACGCCCGTGCCGTGTACGACCAGTTCCGCATGTTCGGCTTCATTATCCCGGGCGGCTTGGCTGCCGGTGAGCGGCGCTGTCATGTGTTTGTCTTCCACCGTGGCGTGGTACAGCAGTTGCTTGATCCAGAATTCAAAGGCCGCTTTAAATTCCGTCAGATCGCCACCGGCCTCGCCTTGAGCCGCCAGCTTTTCCACACGTTCCGATTGGGCCCGAAAGGCCTTATGCAACAGGTACATGACGTCGATTGGGCTTTCTATCGTGGTGATAACTTCTTCCATTGCGGGTCCTCCAAATGGGCCGCAGGGACGGGGCCATTCCGCTATTGTTGTCGGATGGCGCTGCCCAACGGCGAAATTTATACCGGGTCACTCTGAAGTTGACGCTTCCCTAGATGATGTTTTCTTGTACCAGCCTGGAACCAGCCTTCAAGCAGGGCCAAGGTATTTCGGTCTTCGGCATCCAACTGTCCGATAAGCCAGTCGATGACCCACCGCGGGTCTTGGGCCTCATCGTCGATGAGGAGGCCCCGGACGAAGGCCAACTGACGGGTTTTGTCCATGGTTTGGCGCATCACCGGAAGGACCAAGGCCTCCTCGGTCTCCAGGTGGTCTTCCTGGATGATGCGCAACTCCGTAACCTGCCGTCTGAGGTGCTGTTTGGTGCGAGTGATCACGCTGGTGGTTCCAATGTCGTCCTCTAACACCGCCAACACTTCTTCCAACTTTTCCAACATCTCCCGGTGGAGCTGGTCCTCGTTGGCAGCCATGGCCCACTTGACCATATCCGCCAACCCCTGGTCAGCCTTCTCCGGTATAGCACCTCCCGGCTCCGGCGAAGTTTCGGATAATGGGGCTGGCGTGAAGGCCTCTTCCCGGTCGGAATGAAACAACAATGCTGCCGCCCAGTCATTGAAAGCCAACTTGAAGGGCTGCAGGCTGCCGCCCGTCTCCAGGCCGTCGGCCAACTGTTGAGCCCGCTTCGCCTGGCGGCGGAGAGCCCGGTGAATCAGGTACATAACATCCACGGGGTTCTCCAACCCAGCGACATCGAAAGCCATCTTTTGCGTCTCCTAGTTTATGTTTCCTGCTATCAGTTAGATGTTTCGGGCCACCGGTTGGATGTTTCGGGCCGCCGGTAAACTTCCCGCCTTTGCGGCCGAAATGGCGGGTGACCGTACCCGTGAAAACCTCAGGCATGGATACACCTTCATGGTTACTACCGGCGTTACAACCAGCGCCGGAACCAATCTTTCTCAAACAACACCTTGGCCGCGTGCCAATGACGCCCTGGTTTGTACATTTTGAACTTGGGGACGGGTTCGGCATAAAAATCTCCCCGGCCGAAACCGGCCTTGCCACCGCCCACTTCGACGAAACATTCACCGTGGCCGTTGAAGGCTAAAGACGACCCGGACCCGGTTATCCTGGCCGCAATGCTCGCCGCCACCACCTGGGCCTGGTGGTGCGCGAACACGCCGGCCTTGGGCAGGGGAAGGCCCATGGCAAGGGGGATCGAGGTGACGTCGCCGATGGCGTAAACCCCTGGGAAGCGGGTCTCCATAGATTGGCGGTCCACCGGGATCCAGCCGCTGTCTCCCGTCAGGCCGGCTGCGGAAACCACCGCCGGCGCTTGGTGGGGAGGTATGAATACCAGGTAGTCAAAACTCGCGCTGTTCTGGTCTTTGAAGTGCAGCGTCCGGCTGTTTGGGTCAACGTGGCCGATTTGGTGTTGGGGGTAATAATCGATGTTCCGTTCTTCCAGCATGTCCCTCATCCCGGCGGATACGACGGGACCGGCCACGCCCATGGGGCCGGCCTCGGGGGTAAAGAGGGAAACGGAAACCCGGTCCCTGACTTTTCGTTTGCGCAGGTCGTTCTCCAGGAGCATGGCCGCCTCGTAGGGGGCAGCCGGACATTTGAAAGGGGTCGAGGCCACCACCACCGCCAGAGATCCGCTGGTGAACTGAAGCCGGGTGTCGCGCACCGCGGTGGCGCCGGCCAGGGTATACAGGTTATGCCCCGCTTCTGCCAAGCCGGGCACATTTTCCGGAGCGAGATCAGCGCCCAGGGAAATCACCATCTGGTCGGCCTCGATCTCCCGGCTGGGCAAGCGCACGGTCTTGAGAGATGGGTCTATCGCTTCCACCGGTTCCTTGATGACCTGAATCCCCTTCCTCTCCAGACCCGCCAGGTCCCGGACGATGCTCTCAGGCTTCCTCAATCCAACCTGGAGCCACAAAAGCGAGGGCCAAAAAACATGACTCCCCTCCCGGTCAACCAGGACTACCTGGTGCTCCCGGTCCAACCTTCTCCGAAGCTCGTTGGCCGCCACCACTCCGCCGGTTCCGCCACCGAGCACGACAATCGTCTTTCCAGCCATAAGCTTCTCCTTCTCTAAGTCTCCCGTTTGACCGGATTGGTGGTAAGGGCGCATTATACCCATTTTCCATGGGCCGAACGGACCGTTTGACCGGAAAGGTCTATGGGAAAACCGATGGTGGTAGACTTAGGACCGGCGCTGGCAGCCGATCACTGCGGTGACCCGGTCTGCCTTCCGCAACGGGACATTGACTGGGGTCCATCCATCCGTGACCACCCGGGGATGGTCCGCCCGCAGATCGAACCGCTTGTAACAACAACTGAGGTGCATACCATGACCACCACCAGCCAAACCGGCGAAACCTCTCGTGAGTACAGGGTGATCGGCACCAGGCCTGCCCGGGCCGACGGCTTTGATAAGGTCACCGGCGCCGCCAAGTTCGGCTCCGACATAAATCTGCCGGGGCTTCTGCATGGCAAGATTCTGCGGAGCCCCCACGCCCATGCCATCATCCGTTCCATCGATACCAGCGCGGCGGAAGCCATGCCCGGCGTGATGGCGGTGGCGACCTCGGCGGACTTCCCAATAGTGGAAGACCGCGAGATCGACTTTGCCGAAACCCAGGGTAACTCCAGGATGATGGCCGAGAACATACTGGCCCACGGAAAGGTGCTTTATAAAGGGCACGCCGTGGCGGCGGTGGCGGCCACCAGCCCGCATCTGGCCGAGGAGGCCTTGGGCCACATAAAGGTGGATTACCAGGTATTGCCTTCCGCCCTAACCCTGCACGACGCCCTGAAAGACGATGCTCCGATCCTCCACGAAAATCTGACCACCATGTTCAAGGTCACCCGGTTTGAGCGGGGCGAGGATACGGGGGTCCATGGCAACGTGGCCAGCCACATACAGCATAAGTTGGGTGACGTGGAAAAGGGATTTAGGGAAGCCGACATCGTATTGGAAAGGGAATTCCACACCGAGTCGGTCCACCCGGGGTACATCGAGCCCCACGTCTCCACCGCTTCATGGTCGGCCAGCGGTAACTTGACCATCTGGACCAGCACCCAAGGGGCGTTCGCCATCCGCTCCCTGACTTCCGCCATCCTTGGCATGCCCGAGTCGCAGGTCAAGGTGGTGCCCATGGAAGTGGGCGGGGGATTTGGCGCCAAAGGCATTGCATACCTGGACCCCGTGGTGGCCATACTTTCCCGCAAAAGCGGGTACCCGGTAAAGATCGCCATGAGCCGCAAAGAGGTGTTCGAGGGCAGCGGTCCTACTTCGGCAACCTTCATGCGCACCAAGATCGGCGTCACCAACCAGGGAAAGATCACCGCCGCCCAGGTGGAACTGAACTACGAAGCCGGTGGATTTCCCGGCTCGCCGGTGGGTGGCGGCGCGCTGACGGCTTTCGGCCCGTACAACATCGAAAACCTGCTGGTCGACGGCTATGACATCGTTTGCAACAAACAGAAGACGGGGTCCTACCGGGCGCCGGGCCAACCCCAGGCTTCCTTCGCAGTGGAGCCGGTCATTGACGAACTGGCGGAAAAGCTAGGCATGGACCCCATGGAGTTCCGCCTGCTCAACGCCGTTTCAGAAGGAGACAGGATGGCCAACGGGGTCTCCCTCGCGCCTTTCGGTTGTAAGGAACTGGAGGAAGCGATGAAGTCACACCCCCACTACGCAGCTCCCTTGGGAGGGCCCAATCGGGGCCGGGGTGTCTCCGTGGGGTTCCGGTGGCAGGGAGGCAATGTCTCTTCGGCCA
>JADFPM010000121.1 GCA_022562335.1 Chloroflexota bacterium | reverse complement strand
CTTCTTCCCCATGCACTTCGTGGGAATGAACGGCATGCCTCGCCGGGTTTTCACCTACTCGGCCGACTCGGGATTTGAGTTGCTGAACTCGCTTTCGTCCTTTGGTTACATCATCCTGTTCGCCGCGATGTTGGTCTTCATAATCAATTTCATCCGGACCTCCCGGAAGGAGCCCGACGCGGGCCACGACCCGTGGGACGCCCCCGGACTGGAGTGGAGCATTTCCTCTCCTCCGCCGGCTTACAACTTCGCGGTGATTCCCCAGGTGGAGGGCCGCGACCAATACTGGATCGTTAAGGCCAAGGCCCGCGAGGCAGGCGAACCGCCGCCGCCGGCCGAAGCCCACGTGGACGAACGCACCATCCACATGCCCAGCCCGTCATATTGGCCAATAGTCATCGCCTTTGGGGTGGCATGGATCGCCGGTGGCCTTTTGACCCATTACGCCCTGAGTTTCGCCGGTGGCCTCATAACCTTTGCGGGCGTGGTGGGCTGGAGCAATGAACCGGCCGCCGCCCAATCGGATCACTAGGAGTTACCAGCTTTGGCCCACGCGGTAGAACCGGCACACCACGAAGAGGAAACCACCACCGGCATAAACCACCGGAAGCTGTTGATGTGGGTGTTCTTGGGCTCCGACTGTATGTTTTTCGGGGCCCTCATCGCCACCTACATGGTCTACCGGGGCCAGAGCCTAAACGGCCCCTACCCCATAGATATCATCAACGTGCCGGTGACCACCATCAGCACCTTCGTGCTGCTGTGCAGCAGTTTCGCCATGGTGCAGGCCTTGGCCGCCACCAACAGGAACGACCAGAAGGGCATTCGCATCTGGCTGCTGGCCACCGCATTCATGGGGGCCATATTCATCGGTTTTCAGATCTTTGAATTCAACTCGTTTAAGAACGAAGGGTTGACCCTGGGCGTAAACCTGTTCGGCGCCAGTTTCTTCACCCTTACCGGCTTTCACGGCGCTCACGTGACTTTGGGCGTCATATGGCTGCTGGGCATGTACGTGATGGCCCTCAAAGGCCGGGTAGGGCCGGCCACCGCTCTCGACGTGGAGATCCTCGGCCTGTATTGGCACTTCGTCGACATCGTTTGGATCATCATATTTACCTTGCTGTACTTGATCGGCGGATTTGACGTTGGCCCAGCGCCACCCTCCGGCGGTTGACATCCTTTACCGGTCCTCATCTCTAAGGAGTTCGGTGCATGAGCAGTAGCCACGAAGAAGGCCAACACGGCCACCACCCCACGTTCAAGCAGTACGTGTTGGTGGCTGTTATCCTTTTCGCCATCACCATCGTCGAATTCCTCTTGATCTGGCCCAGGGCGGGCATCGTCGAACCTTTGGGTTACGCCAAGCTGCCCCTGCTGGCAATCCTGTCGGCAATCAAGTTTGCCATCGTCATCGCGTTCTACATGCACCTCAAGTTCGAAAACCGCCTGTTGACTTGGGTGTTCCTGGCCGGGTTGTTCCTCGCCTTCGGGGTGGGTCTGTCGGTTTTAAGCTTGTTCTTCGCCCTGGGCGGTCAGCCACGGGCCTACGCCCTGGAAAGGGCGATCCCCTATGATGCCCATGCCGCCGAACTGGCGCGGGAAAAAGCCAAAGAAACGGCCTCTGAGGTTGCCGATGCCACTCCTATCCCCACCCAACCGGCGCCCGTCGCCACACCAGGCGGGGCGGTGGCAGACACTCCGACCCAGGCTCCCGAGCCCGTGAGCCAGCCTGACGGATTGGATGGACAGGAGATTTTCCTAGCGGGCGGATGCAGCTCTTGTCACACCATCGACGGCATCAGCCAGGGATTGGTAGGGCCTGACCTGACCCAGCTGGGAACCGAAGCCGCCGGCCGCATTCCCGGCATGTCGGCCGAAGATTATATCTTCGAGTCGATACGGGACCCCCAGGCATTTGTGGCCACCGGCGTGGAACGGGCCATCCCCGGCATCATGACCGCGGGGATAACCGCCGGCTTGAGCGACGACGAGGTCAAGGCCCTGGTGGATTTCCTTCTAGCCCAGAAGTAGCATCCGCGGCAACGCCGATATACGGCGTGTCCTTATCCAGCTATTACTTGGTTTACGTCTGTCCGCCCGTCACCCCTCCCTGCGACCGGCCCTCCACCAAATACTTCCCCTTCTAGCATTTCACCGAATATTCGGGCGGACGGCTGGCCAAACCAGAAATGGGCTCGACGGTTCACCCGGCTTCCAGGTGAAAAGCGCCATCGGCCCCCGCCGAAATCCTGCGGGTTCCCGTCACCGCATTTAGATCTATTGGGCCGTAGATGTGGGGATAGATGGTTCCCGACCGGCTGGGCTCCCTTTTCAACGGGGACGTAAGAAGGTCCGTATCGACCTCCAGGGCCAGCAGCCCGGTCTCCCCCACGAACAACCGATGGGCCACCTCCAGAAGCTGGGTCTCATCTTCGGAACAGTGGATGAATCCTTCCGACGCCAAACTGGGGGCCACGTACCCCTCATTGGGGTCCCTGGAGTCCCAATCGGCTTGTTTGGTCAAGTGGAATATGATGGCCATGATCCTCCCCGCCCGGTGGTCTAGCAAAATCGGGCGAACTTGTTAACCCCGAACTTATTAATTCCATTGTAGCGCGGTGAAGGACGCCGGGGCGATTTGGCGATTCCGGCAAACCTGGGTCCTTTGGGTTTTACCCTGGTGATCTCTGTTGCAAGTTCGTGCCTGGAATTCACCGGCGGGCGATGATAGGATTGGTGCATCAATTCGGCCACCGGCCGGTCATGGAGTAAGCAGTTATATGCAGGCAGAGCGGCATGAAGGCGACGGACTCAAGTATATGACCATCTTGCCCGACGGTTACGATCCCGGAACACGGTATCCCCTGGTGATCATGCTCCACGGGTTTGGCGCCAACATGCAGGACCTGGCAGGGTTGGCTCCCAACCTCAACCCACGGGGATACGTCTACGCCTTCCCCAACGCCCCCCTTCCCTTCGACCTGGGCGGCGGGTACACCGGCTGGGGATGGACACCACGGGGCGCCGACGCCACGCCGGATGACATCCGAAACGCCGAAGACCTGCTGGGCGGGTTTTTCGACAAAGTGTTCCAGCAGTTCGACGTGGACCCCGGGCGGGCGTTGCTGATGGGATTTTCCCAAGGCGGCGGGATGACCTACCGCTGCGGCTTGGAGCGGGATTCCTCCTTCGCCGGGTTGGCCGCCCTCAGCGCCACCCTTCCCGACCGTGAACTGCTGGCCGCCAAGCTTCCTGAAGCTCGAAGTCAGAATATATTCATCGCCCATGGACGGCAAGACGCCACCATAACCATCGACCGGGCGGTAGCGGCCAAGGATTTCCTGGAAGAGGCCGGTTATTCACCCGAGTATCACGAATACGATATGGGCCACGAGATCAGCAACCAAGAATTGAGCGATTTGATACCGTGGATGGCCAGGGTGCTCCCGCCCATAGACCAAGCGCCCGACTGACCCTGCCGCCTCCCGGCCTTGGAACACCTATAGCATGACATTCCCTCCCCCGGCAGCCCTCGCCAGCTTGGTGGGTGGGATTCTTTTGTTTGCCGCCTGCGCCGGCCCCACGCCTGCCCCAACCCCCACGCCGACCCCTGACCCGGCTCCAACACCGGCTCCGGAGGCCGCGGCCGCCCCTGTTTCCCTAAACCTTGCTGTCAACCTTCCCGGCGATGAGGGTATCCACCTGACTCCGGTGGAATGGTGGTATTTCAACGGCTACCTGGACGGCCCCGATGGCAACCGGTATAGCTTTCACTTTGTCACTTTTATCACCGTCACGGACGATGGGCAGATTCCCCAGCTCATGCAACTGAGCCTGGCCGATCATAGAGAAGGACTCTATCTGACCGATGAAAAGCCTGCCCTGGTCAACAACCTGCAACCGAGCCAGGGCGGATTTTCCTTCGACCTGGCGGGTTGGCACATGAGCGGCAACGGTTCCACCTACGAACTAGCTTTCAACACCGGCGATTACGCCCTCGACCTGGCCGCCACATCCCAGGGTCCCGCGGTTTTGCATCAAGGGCGCGGCCTGGTGGACCTGGGCCGGGCCGGTAAGACCTTTTACTATTCCAGGACCGATCTGGACATCTCGGGCACGTTGACCCGGAACGGCACACCGGTTCAGGTTTCGGGAAAGGCGTGGATGGACCATCAGTGGGGCGACTTGAACACCCTGCCCATCGGATGGGACTGGGCCAGTCTCCAGTTCGATGATGGCTCAGAGTTGATGATCTCCCTGGTGTGGGATTCATCCACCGGCGAGCCCATCACCAGCTACGGCACCTACGTCCCGGCCAAGCCTATTGGACGATCCACCGGCGGCGGGGTCTCGCCTCGCCATCTGCCCGGCGATGACATCTCGTTGACCCCAACGGATGCCTGGCGCAGTCCGGCCACCGGCGTGGAATATCCATCGGGCTGGCTTCTGGAAGTATCATCACTGGACCTGGAGGTCAACCTCGTCCCAATCCAGCAGAACGCCGAATTTGGCGACAGCCTCTACGTGCCCATCGCTTACTGGGAAGGAGCCGTCAACGTGGCCGGGACGAAAGCAGGAAATAAGATCACCGGCAATGGTTTCGTGGAGCTGGTGGGTTACGATAAGGCTAGGCCCAACCGCCAATCACCGTAACGGTTACCCCGCTGCCCGGATCTGGGCCTCCAGACGGGCCTGCTCCGCTGGTATGTCCGCCGGTGGGACCGGTATGGGCAGGGCCGTCAGCAGATCCACCGCCGTGCCTTCCAACACCGCCTGCTCCGTCTCGGTCAGGCCCCAACGCCGGCCGATGTCTTGGGCGCCGTACATCACCGCCTGGCGAAAACCATAATCGGCCACCGCCCGGTTGGTTATCTCAATCACTTTATCCATCTACTCGATCCACCTATTCGGCCGTCGCCCAGGAACCGCCGTCGGCTATGTAGGTGCTGCCGCTGACGTATGACGCCTCATCCGAGGCCAACCACAATATCAGGTTGGCGATCTCCTCGGGGCGGCCCACCCTGCCCATGGGATGCCCCCCTTCCCGGCCCTGGAAGGCCTCGGCGCTGGCGGTGCTGCCCCGCATCTGGGGAGTGTCTATACCGCCTGGTGCGATGCAGTTGATGCGCACCCCCTGGGATGTGTATTGTCCCGCCGCGATCTTGGTCAGATGGATGACCCCGGCCTTGCTCACCGCATAGGGCACCGAATAGGCTACCCCCCGAACTCCCGACATCGACGCGATATTCACGATGGACCCGCCCCCATTGGCGATCATCGGCGGAATCGCGTATTTGCAACAGAAGAACAGCCCCTTGAGATTGGTGTCCATGGTCAGGTCCCAGTCGATCTCCTCGACCTCCGCCAAGGGCGGCGTCCTGATCAAGATCGCCGCGCCGTTGACCAGCACGTCCAGCTTCCCAAACCGGGACACGGTATCGTCAACCATCCGTTGGACCTGCTCGGAGTCGGATATATTCACGACAGAGACCGCGGTGTTGTCGTCGCCGCCCTCCAGCAACGCCCGGGTCTCTTCGGCGCCGGCTCGGTTGCGGTCGGCTATGACCACCTTGGCGCCCTCATCCAAGAACCGCTGACAGGTGGCCCGGCCGATACCCGAACCCCCGCCGGTCACGATGGCCACCTTGTTTTCCAATCGTCCCGCCATTGCCTCTCCTATCGAATCTCCCGGCACTGCCGCCAACAAGATTCCCCTGACCGCGCGGCCATCTTAGCACACGGTTCGAGCGATCCCACCGGGCCCCAAGCACAAAATCGAGCAGGTTGCCGCGCCTCTTGACCGCGCCCCTTGCACCCTACCCGCAACGAAGTTATTATGCTACCGCTTTGACTACAGCAGACTTGAAAACAGTCCTCCATCCGGTGCACTTGGAGCTGGGCGCTCGCATGGTGCCCTTCGGCGGTTGGGACATGCCGGTGCAATATTCGGGCATCCTGGCCGAGGTCAAAGCGGTGCGCACGGCCGCCGGGTTATTCGACGTGTCCCACATGGGCCGCCTATACATCTCCGGCCCCCGAGCCACCCAGTTCCTGGACTGGGTGCTGACCGGCTCGGCAGATACCCTGAGGGTGGGCCGTGCCCGCTACTGCATGATCTGCAACGAATCCGGCGGCGTCATCGACGACACCATCTTCTACCGCCTGGCCGAAGACAGATATCTTTTGATTCCCAACGCGGGCAACCGCCTAGCCGTCGTGGAATGGTTCGAAAGCTGGATCGAGAACAGGTTTTCGGGGATGCCGGGTGCGGACCCCGCTGTGTCACCGGCCGTTTCCATGGTAGACCGAACCGAATCCACCGCGTTGATAGCCTGTCAGGGACCCGGCGCGGCCCGGATCATGGACTCCCTATGCGAAGACGCCGCGTCCAGCGTACGCCCCTTTGCCTGGAAGGAAGTGAATCTGGCCGGCAAACCGGTGATGATCGGCCGCACGGGTTATACCGGAGAGGACGGGTTTGAGATCGTGGCCCAAGCCAGGGACGCCGCCCTAATCTGGAATTCCTTGATGGAAAAGGGCGCCCTTCCCTGTGGACTGGGTGCCCGGGATGTCCTGCGGTTGGAAGCGGGACTTCCGCTACACGGGCATGAGATCGACCAAGGCACCACGCCCATCGAAGCCGGGCTGAGCCGGTTTGTGCGTTTCGATAAAGAGTACGTTGGGTCCGTGGTGCTGGCTCAACAGAACGAAGCCGGAACCGAACGGAAACTGGTGGGCCTAACGGTTGCGGGGCGTAGCGCCCCCAGGGCCGAGTATTCCATCTTGCATCGAGGCGAGATCATCGGCCGGGTCACCAGCGGCAGCTACTCGCCAACCCTTGACACCAGCATCGCCATGGGCTACGTTTTGGGTCGCCACGCCAGCCCAGGCCACGTGGTCGACCTGGACATCCGGGGGCGCACCGTATCGGCCAAAATCGTCGCGCTACCCTTCTATACCAGGAGCAAATAGACCAGGCCCCAGTAGACCAGACTCCAGTAGACCCAAGCCCCAGTAGCATCGGGAGGTCTAAAACCAGTTGAATCCTAACGACCGAAAATATACACGGGAACACGAGTGGATCAAGGTCGAATCCGAAGGTGCGGGCGGCCGGGCCCTGACGGGCATCACCGACTACGCCCAGGACCAGTTGGGCGACATCGTCTATTTCGAGCTTCCCAAACCCGGCACCGCTATCAAGCAGGCGGAAAAGATCGGCGAGGTCGAATCCGTCAAGGCTGTCTCCGACCTTTACTCACCGATCAGCGGGGAAGTATTGGAAGCCAACGAAAAATTAATGGACCACCCGGAATTGGCCAATAAAGACCCCTTCGAAGAGGGCTGGCTGATACGGGTGTCCATAGCCGATCCCTCGGAATTGGACTCCCTGATGTCAGCCGAGGAATACGAGACATTCGTTGGCGGTTTGTGATGCCGTCCCATACTCCATGCCAATGCCGGCTGAATGCTGACCGCTGAAAGCTGATGACTACCACCCACTTTCAATCCCACTACATTCCCAACACCCCGTCAGAGCAGGCCGAGATGCTGGCTACCCTGGGGATATCTTCCATCGACGAGCTGTTCCTCGATATACCACAGCAACATCGAAACCCGCCGCTAAACCTGCCGGACCCCCTTTCGGAGTTAGAAATTCAGCAGGAATTGGCCGGCCTGGCCGCAAAGAACCGGCCAATGAGCAGCGGGCCTTCCTTTTTGGGCGCCGGTTCCTACAACCATTTCATTCCGGCCATCGTCAAAGCATTGATGACCCGTGGCGAATTCCTTACGGCTTACACGCCCTACCAGGCCGAGGCCAGCCAGGGTACCCTCCAGGTGATCTACGAGTTCCAGACCCTGGTCGCCAACCTCTATGACATGGATGTGGCCAACGCCGGCATGTACGACGGCGCCACCAGCCTGGCGGAAGCCGTTTTGATGGCCTGCCGGGTGACCCGCCGGGAACGGGTGGCCGTCGCATCCACCGTCTCTCCCACCTACCGCCGGGTGATTCAGACCTATTGCCAGTCCCAGGGGATCCAGGTTGATGTCGTTTCACCCGATGCCCCTGAAGTGAAT
>JADFPM010000120.1 GCA_022562335.1 Chloroflexota bacterium | reverse complement strand
ATTGATGTGGCGGCTGCTCACCTTTGAACTGCCCGAGGCTGAACGAACCCAATCCCCCGATATCTTAGAAGTGTCGATCCCCCAGTGGCTGGACGAATTGGGCCTTTCCGAAGACCTCAAGGCCCGCATCCAGGATGCCGGCCTCACCCAACTGGTTTTCAAGGCGCCCACCAAAGGATTGTCTCTTCACCTGGGCTTTGACTACGTGGGCGAACACAAGATGGGCCCCCTGTCCATCGCCATGTTCCTGGTCAAACAGGCCAACGGCCTGGCGGTGCAGGCGGCCCTCAGCGTCGGCCGGGTTAAAACCCTGGACCAACAGCTGTTGAATACGGCGATGGTCACCATCGGGCCCTCCCTCCACGGCAAGAGCACGCTGACCATCATGATAGAGCTGGCCAATAGCCAACTGGCCAAGCTTTTAAGTCTGCCCCTAGATCCCGAAGAGGGGATCTACCCTATGAATGACGACATCGTGCTGATCCAACCTTTGAGCGAGCCCATCGAGACCCACCGGGGCGGCAACATCGTAAAGATCACCCATGGCATAGACGGCACGGAGAACAATTTCTACGCTGTTCCCTTCGGTTTGACCAGGGAAGACGACCCCATCACCTACGACGTGTTGCGGGGCAGCAAGGACCAGCCCAGCCCCCAGGAGATCCTGGAGAACGTGCCCATCCACGTGGAGGACTGGACGCCCAATTACCTGGAAAATCCCGTGCGGAACATGCGGATGATCCTCTCCCGCCCGCGTCTGTTGGAAAGGAAGGGCACCCAGCATCTGCTGGGGGCGATGACCGGCGGAAAGCTTACCAACGCCGTCCACGTCCCCATGGAGCACACTGACCGGGTATTTTGGCAGGCCGTGATGCGGGAAAATACAGTGATCCCACCCCTGCGCCGGCTGCACCTGGAGCAATACATCCGGGTGCTGATGTACGGAGAGGCGGTCCAGATGGGAGCGGCCATCGGCGCCATCGGCCGGCCCTACGTCGAATACTTCTCCGACCCGTTCATCATCGGGCTGGAAGACGAGAACGCCAACCTGCTTTACCATATTTTGAGGCAGATGGCCCGAGGCGGCCTGGAGCAACACTACTACGTTTTCAACACCGGAGGTTTGGGCGCCGACACCAACGACCAGGCCACCGGCCGCTTCTACAAAAAGATCCCCCGGGAGTTGACCCTGATGCTGCAAGAAGCGGTCCTGCGGAACGCGGTCAAGTTTGAGTACGACGCCACCTTGGGCTCGGACATTGCCGTGGCCGTGGTGGACAGTTCGGGACGGGAGGTCCAAGACCTGCGTCAAGAGTGGCTGCCACGAAACATCTATGGCGAGGCGGATTACTCCAGCCGGGTGGTGGAGCTGAGAAGGCGCAGGTATTTCGGCCGGGATTCCCAGGACAAGGCGGGCATACTACGCTATACCAGAGTGGCAAACGACCTGATAGACCTCACCGACATCCCGGCGCCGGCCGATGAACGCCAATTCGCCTGGTTGCTTTCTTTTTACTGGGGCGTGAACCAATCTTACAATTCACTCCCGGAGTTGACCCAGCATTTGAATGAAGGACAGCGGCCGGCCGAACATTTGCTCCGGGCATTGGGAAATGCCTTCGCATCTGGGGTGGAACAGGGCTTGAAGATTTCCAACGAGAGCCAGGCCGCCCTGCAAACACTGGGTGTCAGCGCTTGAGGCGTTCGCTTTAAATCCCGCACCGGTTAACCAGCGGCTGGAGCGTCGTTGTCCACGAACCGCGCGCAGACCCCGCCCGTTGGGGGCCACTCCTCCGGGCAAGATCACCGTAGCCGCCCCAAGCTGCTCTTCCCGCAACGGCCTTCCCAGCCACAACCTCCCACACCCACGGCGCCGGCGCCCCGGCTTATCGCGTTGACAGGCATCGGCGGCTAGCCAATAATCTTGGTAGTTTTTCAGCGGCATCTTCGGCAAGATTTTTGAGAGAAATGGAGTATAGATGGCCGAAACGGTGGACGTGGCGGTAATTGGCGCCGGAGTGGTCGGTTGCTCAGTGGCTTATTACTTGGCCAAAATGGGTGTCTCGGTACATCTATACGAAAGGGAAGCCATCGGCAGCGGCGCATCGGCCCACGCCACCGGTTCTTTGAGCCTGCTGGGAGCTGAATTCTCTCCCGGTCCCTCTTTCCAATTGGCGTTGGCCGGATACCGTGAGTTCCCTTCCTTGGTCCCGGAGTTGGAGGAGTCCACGGGCATGGACCTGCTGTACCAGCGGCGGCCATCGTTACGGCTGGCGCTGGACGAGGAGGAGGAGACTTTCATCAAGTCCCTGATGCCTTGGCAACAGGAACACGTCGCCATGAAATGGATCGACGGCGCTGAGGTCCAACGCATCGAGCCCCGGCTGACCAAGCAGGTCAGAGGTGCGGCATATGAAGAAGAGTCGGCCCAGTTGGATAGTTACCGGCTGAATCTGGCCCTGGCCCAGGCGGCGGAAAAGAAGGGCGCCCAGCTCAGGATCCGGGAGGTCAAGAGCTTGACCGTCCAGCGCTCCACCGGGCAAAAACCCGGACAACCGCCTGGGGGCAATTCCAGGGTGACGGGCCTGATCACCAACGACGGCGAGATATCCTGCAATACAGTTGTCATGGCCGCTGGGGTCTGGAGCGCCGGATTTGGAGACCAGCTCGGGTTCCCGGTCCCGGTGCGTCCGCTGAAGGGAGAGCGCCTGCTTTTACGCTACGCCGGTGCGCCCTTGCCCGTTTTGATCAGCTCTCCCAAACGTGGACACATGATCAGCCGTTTGGACGGTCTGCTCAGCGTGGGAAGCACCGGGGGCCGGGATTATGACCAGCAAGAATCCCATTTGGGCACGGAGTATGACCGGCAGCCCACCGCCGCCGCCAGGATGGAGTTGTTGAGCCGGGCAGTGGACGTCTTACCCGGTCTCGCCGATGCAGAACTGGTCCAGCAATTGGCCGGGTCGCGCCCATTGAGTCCCGACGGCAAGCCTATAATCGGCCCCATTCCCGGTTGGGAGGGGATTTACCTGGCCACGGGGCACACCACCAAGGGCATACATCTGGGTCCTATCACCGGGCGGATCATAGCCGATTACGTGACCCGCGGCAGTCCCCAAATACCGGTGGAATTGGATGATTTCCTGCCCCGGCGGTTCCAAGACATCCAATCGCCCGATTTCACCGCCAGCGGGCTCCGGGCCGAAGAGTGAGGTGAAAACGTGACTGGCCTGAATGTGACCTTTGGGGCGCACCTGCCGTGCCGGGTTTTGCCCGGCGGCGACCCGGAACCGGCCTCCCACGCCCTTTTGACCGAGTTGGCAGACACGGCGGCGGCCTCGGGCTATTCCTCGTTGTGGATCACCGACCATATCGTTTTCTTCGACCCTTGGATGGACTGCCTGCTGCTTTTGGCGGCCGTGGCCGGAAAAGCCAAAGAGCATAACCTAAAGATAGCCACGGGCGTCGTAGGGTTGCCTTTGCGCCATCCCGTGGCCATCGCCCAGAGCTTTGCGACGCTGGACAATCTCAGCGGCGGTAATTTGATAGTCGGGGTGGGAGAGGGTTCCACTCAAATGGATTTCGATGCCCTGGGCCTTCCCTTTGAGGAACGCCGCCGGGCCTTGGAGGACGGGGTGGCAGCCCTCAGAGAGCTGCTCAGCGGAAGCAACGTGACCCATCAAGGGCCGTATTATTCCTTTGAAAACGTCACCGTGGCGCCCGGTCCGGTTCAAAAACCCTGCCCGCCCATATGGCTATCCAGTTGGGGGTCGGCGGTGGGCATGCGGCGCGTGGCCCGCCTGGGCGATGGATGGGTGGCTTCGGCTTGGCATTCCACGCCCGAGGAATTCCAGGCCGCCAAGCAAACCCTGGATAAGGCCCTGACCGAACAGGGACGCGATCCGGCCGGCTTCCCAAATGCCGTGGACACCATGTTTATGTACGTGGATGAAGACGGCGCCCGCGCCAGGCGGATCGCGGGACCGATCATCGAACAGACGACCAGGGGACCGTTCGACACCGCCAGCGGCCACTTCTTGGTGGGCGATTACGGCGAATGCCGTGACCTGCTGACCAGGTGGGCTGAGGCCGGCGCCAAAGAGATCTGCGTTTGGCCCCTGATGGACCCTGTCGGCCAGATCCGGCGGCTGGGAGAGCACGTCCTGCCGAGCCTCATTTGATGGGCTTCGATGATGGGCAGGACGCGGGCCGGCTTTAAAGCGCCTCCTCGCCTTCTTCGCCGGTGCGGACCCTAATGGCGTTGGACACCGGGATGACGAATATCTTGCCGTCGCCGATGTTCCCGGTCCGGGCGGCCTCGATGATGGTATCGATGGCTTTACGGGTATTATCGTCGCTCACCACCAATTCCAGCTTTGTCTTGGGCAGCATATCCACGACATAACTGCCGACGCCCCTGGGACCAGCCGCGGTTATGCCCTGTTGAGCGCCTCTTCCGGTGACTTGCACCACGTTGATGCCCACCAGGCCGACGCTGGCGAGGGCGTTCTTTACCGCATCGAGTTTTTCAGGCCTGATGATGGCTTCTATCTTATTCATTTACCCTCCTGTTCTAATACGCCGCCAGTGATTTGAGCCGCTGGTAGTCTAAATTATTGCCTATTCATATTCTACCGGACTTTTTTCCTCGTAACACCCGCAGGCGGCAATTCGTACTGGATTATGCGAATCCCAACCATAAATTAACCGGACCCGCGCCAACTTTGTTAAAATGATAAGCAGCCGCACCATAACCGTGATGGCACCAGAGGTCACCCCGTTTTTTGAGAAGGGGTTGCCCAAACGGCAACCCGGGGAATAGCCAGGCCTGCGGCAGGAGAATATGTCTCAGCACACGTCACAGTTTAAAATCCTCATCGTCGATGACGAATGGGAATCTCCCATCGTGGCGGCGGTGGTACGCCGCTTGGATCGTGAAGGGTGGCGGACCATCGTGGTCAAGCCTGCGTCACGTTGGTCGATAGGCGACGAGTTTGAGGCTGCCGCCCTCTACGCCGTGGAGGAGGAGCGCCCCGACGGCGTGCTGTTGGACGTGCGTTTCGGGGAAGAAAAAGAAGAGCGCTTTCAAGGGCTGGCGATCCTGAGCAAATTGGTCGAACGCCATCCCAGCCTGCCAATATTGATGTTCACCCAATACACCCAGGGTCCCGACCGGGAAACGGTGGCCGCCGGAACCCTCCGGCAAGGCGCTCCGGTGGACTTCATAGACAAACTGGCCAGCCCCGAAGAGGTGATCCTCCGGTTTCGCCGGCTGATCGGGACCTCCCCGGAACACATTTCCATCGGCAGCCGCATCACGCTGGACTCGGCGGCCAAGCTGATCTACGTGGCAACCGATGGCGCGCCCAAACTGGTGGACGAGATCCAGGGGATGAAGTTTGAGATATTGAGGGAATTGGCTGTCACCTGGTACAAGAGCCCCGGTGAACTGGTCCCCTTCGCCAGGCTGGAACGTTACTCCGAGGGCGAGGACCCCCGTGCGTCTCTGCGGGTCCGCATCCGGGAGATCAAAGACAGCCTGGGAGCGGCCATGGGACAACGGTTCGGAGCATCGGAACTTATCATCAACGTGCGAGACCAAGGATACCGTCTATCGCCACCCAGCGACTGACTCCGGAGAACCACTGACAGTTTTGAATCTGCTCGCAAAAATAATGCATCGAGGGGTCATAATCTTTGGCCTGGCGACCACTTTGGCCGGCATTGCCGGCCTTGGGCTATCCCCATTTTTCGGGGAAATGGCCTTTCCGGGTTTATGGGGCGTGGAGCCCATGGCCTATATTGGCGCTGTGTCCATCATAATCGGTCTGGGATTGGTTTCCCTGGCCTACCTGATGCGAAGCCTTACCGCCCGCAGAGCCGCAAAAGCCAATGCCGACAACCAAGACCCTCACCGTTGGGGAAGGACGACCCAACAGTATTTTGAACTGTTCGACCACGACCTCGGGCGGCCCATGAGGAGGGTACTGGGTAAAGAGCGGGAACTCCGGGCCATCTTGGAGTCATCGGGAAACTCCGTGGATCCGAATGTCATGGAATTGCTGGATGAGATAGAAAGGCAGACACCCAATTTCCGTTTGATGATGTCCAACATCCAGGTCCTGGTGCAAATGGAGGGACCCGATGTCGAGCCCCAGCATCAGCCGGTGGAACCTTCAGAGGTGGTGAGAAAAATCGTCGACCGGTATGTGACCGTAGCAGCCGACGCCAACAAGGAGATCACCTGGTGGGCGGAACCCAGCGAGTTTGGCATCGTACTTTCCGATAGCTCCACCATGGAACACATAGTGACCAACCTGGTGGACAACGCCGTTCGTTTCGCCGAGGGCCATATAGAGGTTAAACTGACCAAAAACCCCACTCATTTCTTCATTCGCGTCTGGGATGATGGTCCGGGAATAGCGCCCCAATACCTTCAGCACATCTTCGACCGGGGCTGGACTCCCGAGGTGGCCCGGAGGGAAGAGAAGACCAGTTCCGGGTTGGGCCTTTTCATTGGCAGGACCCTGGCCAAGCGTCACGGGGGAGACTTGATGGTGGAAAGCGAGACGGCGGAGGAGGCCGACCACCACACGGCCTTTCTATTGGGTTTGCCCTTGAATGGCCTGTAGCCACGCCGGACCCCGGCGCCCAGCGGCCGTGTTCTGCAACCAGCGGACCCCTCACCAGAAATCCGACCGCCTCTGGAATTCCGTAAATCCCTTGATGCCGGATCAAAATGCCGAAAATCCAAATCCCGTATCGCCGAACGCCGATCGATGCGATATTCCGCCGGTGGAAGATCAGATGATGATTGCGGCACCGAACAGGGCTGGACTGGAAACATGACGGTAGCGGCCGAGATAAGTGGATGACCAAGGTCCTTGACAGAGATGGGCCGGTGCGATCGATTCGCTGCCTGGTGGGTTTGGGCGTTTTGGCGGCCCTCTTGTTTTTTGCCGCCTGCGTTCAGGAGATCGATCGCCCTGGAGCGCCCAACGACGGCGGGAATTCCCCTTCGGATTCGCCTCCAGTGGTGATTGAATCTCCGACCCTGGTTCCCACACCAACCCTTGAACCCACGCCGCCGAATACCACGATGCCCACTCCCACGACCACTCCCATTCCGCCGACTCCGACACCGGCGCCAACTCCGATGCCTACCGCCGAGCCCACGGCCATTCCGACGCCTACGCCCGAACCGACGCCCACTTCAGTACCCACTCCCACATCCACGCCCCCAGCCATTCCCCGTTTGGCACTTCAGGTGTTGGGGCCCGTAGATGGGGCGAGGGCTTCCAGCAACGCGGTGGTGGTCCACGGAGTCACCAGTCCGGGAGCGTCGGTGGACGTGAACGGAAAGGCGGCCAAGGTGGCCGCGGACGGACGTTTTCGCGCCGAGGTAACCCTTTTCCCCGGGTTTAACTTCATATCGGTGGTAGCCACCGATCCACTGGGCAACACGGAGCAAAAGATAATCAGCGTCGTGCTGCCATCCCAGCCTTTCGTGCTTGAAGTCAACGAACCCAAAGACCAGAGCACTGTGACCGAGAGCCCCATTCTGGTTTCCGGCCGCACCGGTTCCGAGGCGGTGGTCAGCATCAACGGCGGCTCTGTGCTGGTGAACGAGATCGGTATGTTTTCCACCTTGGTGGCCCTGGAGTCCGGCGCCAACATAATCCACATCGTGGCCAACAACATTGACGGCCAGGTCTTGGAGGCCCTGATAGCAATCATCTACCGGCCGTGATATCTCTCGCGCCTGGTTATTGAGGTAACACATGGGTAACGGCACCGATGGCATCCTGGCAGAGTGACGATCGGCGTTCCCCGATGGGTTGGTGATGCTCTGCGGCCCGTGGATTACCGTACTAAACTTATAAACGACTCGGATGGTCTATTTTGAATTCGTTCGCTTTTCTTAAAATTGGAGCTGAATGTCGATAAGGTTTAACAGTCTATTCAGGTTTGGCGTATTCCCATGGCTGGCCGTGGCGTTGGTGATTTTAGCCGGTTGCGTTCAAGAAGTGGAACGCGCTGAGACGCCCGCCGCCGGGACCGGTCCCCAAGAAACCATCGCCGCCGCACCCACCCGGCCGCCGGAACCGGTTC
>JADFPM010000119.1 GCA_022562335.1 Chloroflexota bacterium | reverse complement strand
GACGGCTTTGATGGTGGGAGAGCCTCCCAAGCCGGCGGCGTAAACGCCAACGGTGGACATCATTCCCGCGATCATGAATACCATCAACAGGGTTCTCATCTTGGTCTCCTCCTCCAGTACGCTGCTCTAGTTTTGGTCTTTCCAAGCTGCCATGTTCTCTTGGCTGGTTTCGGACCGAGCCCTCCCCCTTTGAAAATCTCTGGACGGGCCGGGTCCGGGTCTGTTGCTCTCTGGCCGCCGTGCCCCAAGTCCCTATCTGCTTTAAGGGCCTGGTTTGGATTTGTTTTCGTTGGCGCCGGCGTCCGGTATCTGTTCTCGGACTTCCTGGCCGGGGTCTGTGTGAATGGCACACCTCCGGAAATCCTGGTTGCCTTGTGGCTGGCGGCCGGTCCCCGCTGGGGGCGTTGCCGCTGCCGAAGGCTGGTTTGAACCTGCCGACAACTTTACAGACCGGCTGTCCGGCGGCCCAGACAGTTATCCCTTGGAACCGGCGATGGCGCCCCGCAAAACCCCAGCGGGTTATCCCCACAACCGTTTTGAGGGAAAACCCGCATGCTGAATCAGGTTGTCCCTATTGTCTTAGCAAGCTCGGTGAGGCACTCTGTTAAGGCAACCAAGGAGCAGGGGAGTATCCGGCAGGGGATCAGGGGGTCGGTCCGTGGCGCTGGGAACATCCCCTCAAGCGGAGAACCAGAGAATGAATGAACGAGCGGAAAAATCAGAAACGAGACCGGTCTGGCCCTTCATCATCGGGGTTGTAGCGGTAATCGTCATGGGTATTTTCACAACTCAGGCATTTTCCGCCAGTATCACGGTCAACCCGGACCCGCTGCAAAACGCCGGCGGAGATCTGACCTTCTCTTCCGACTGGAGCTCAGCCTCGTCCATCGTCACCCGCCACGAGCGGTCCGCGGCCAGCCTGAACGTCAGCGACCAGTTCACCGGGGTGACGGTGGACGGCACCAAGGCCGCCGGGGGCTCCGACGTCACCGTGCAACTTTTGGATGCCAGCGCTGCCATCATGGACACCGGTACGGCGTCCCTGGATTCGGGTTCGGGGAGCTATAGCCAGTTGGTGACCCTGACCGGCGGCAATATCGCCTATTACGATGTGGTGAAGGTGCTCGCTTCTTACGTATTGACAGGCGGAGTCGCCATTGTCTTTGATGCCGTCAGCAGCGCCAATGGCAAAAGCTCCGCCCTTACCTGGTCCCATACGGTGGGCGCCGGCGACGACCGGATATTGGTGGTTGGCGTGTCCTTAAAGGCCAACAACGTTGTGTCGGGCGTGACCTACGGTGGACAAGCCCTCACCTTAGTACCGGGTAGTGTCGCAAGCCACGCCAACGGCGACCGCGTGGAGCTCTGGTACAAGGTAGCGCCCCTTACCGGCGCCAATAACGTGGTCGTTTCTCTACCCTCGTCGGTGCAAACAGTAGCCGGCGCAACTTCCTGGACCGGGGTGCACCAGTCCACGCCGCTGGGTACGGCGGTCCCGGGCACCGGCACCAGTGCTACTGCCTCGGTGGACGTCGGCAGTATCGTGGGAGACGTGGTAGTGGATGCGGTTTCTACCGCCGGCAGCGTCACCGTTGGAGCCAACCAGACCCAACAATGGAACCTGGCGCAAGCCGGCTTTAAGGGTGGTGGCAGCAGCGAGGACGGAGCAGACACTACCACGACTATGTCATGGACGTTCACTTCAGGCGACTGGGCCATCTCGGGGGTTGCTCTGAAGCAGGCAAACCCATAAACGGTCGCAGAGGACGAATATGCGGTATCTAGCAATCATCATGTTTCTGGTTGTCCTGGGGGCAACGATGGCGTACGCCGCACCCATCAGCGTGGGGGTCATCAAGTCCCTGGGCGGCGGCACCGCCGCGGTGCCCCATTGCCAGGTGCTGAACTACTCAATCGCCGCGTCGGACACCATCTCCAGCATTGACGCCCAAGTCCAGTGCTCCGTGAGCGGTAACTACAATGTCACGGCCACGGTCACTTCGGGAACCTCCGGGAGCGGCCAGAACTCGGCCACCCTGACGGCTGACACTCCCCAAACGGTAACGGTGGCCATCAGCCCATCGGTATCAATCGCCAGCTCGACCTATGATGCCGATATACAGGTGATACAGTAGCCATGATTAAATACTTTCTAATAGCCGCTGCTTTGTTGATCAGCTTGCCCTTCTGGCTGCCCACATCCTTGGGCGGGGACACCTCGTATCACTTCGTCTTGACCGACAGCATGAAGGGCAGCCTGGACCCCGGTTCCTTCGTGATCCTCCGGGCCAGCGATACCTACCAGGTGGGCCAGGCCGTGGGTTATAAGGTGGATCCGGCCAATGATGATTCGGCGATCATCCTTCACCGCATCATCGGACGGGAGCCCGATGGGACCTATATATTAAAGGGGGACGCGGTGGAGAGCACCGAGCGGGTGCAGGAGGAGGCCATCACCGGCCGCACGGTGTTTGCCGTGCCGGCCCTGGGTTTCTTGCCCGGCGCCTTCCGGGCGGCTCCCATGCTCATCGGCGGTTTGTTGCTGGCCATGGTGTTCCTCTCCGGCGGTTCCAAGAAAAAGGATAAGTCGAAAGATAAAGAGAAGGTCACGGTCAAGAAAGGATTTCGCGCCAAGAACCGGCAGGTGGCCGGCGTTAAAACGGCCTCCAAAGCCGACAACCTGTTCATCCCCGCGGCATTGCTGGTGCTTCTGGCCATCCCCTTTGCCACCACGGCAATGACGGACATTCTGCCTCCGTTCGTCACGGCCAACATGGTGGGATCTTTGCTCAGTGGTGTCCCATTGTTCATGATGCTCATCGGGGTGCTGGCCGTGACTCGGTTGGGAGAGGTTTACTGGATACGCGGATCCGGCGGTGGTTCCGTGGCCGAGGTGAACTACGGCTTGGTCATGATCCTGGCGATTAGCGTTATCCCGCTGACGCGATTCATAGAATCTGCCCGGTTGGTTTTTAGCTTCTAGGGCGTCTTTAGCTTCTAGGGATAGTCCGCCAGCCAAGGGTGGTATTCTGGCTGATTTCGATGCAATCGTGAGAATAGATATCTTGAATCAAGCAACTTCGGCTGATAAAATGTAAAGAGGTACCAACTGGACTGCCCATGGGGTAGTGGCCGGGATGTGGTGGATGGGCTGTATGCGAAGCTCGTATGATTTTGAAATATTGGCCGGCAGTTTTTCTACTTCTAGCGCTTTGGGCGCTGGCGCCGGTTGCTGTCCAGGCCCAGGAACCCCGCGTCCGTGTGTTCAGCACCGCTCCATACCCTCTTCTGATTGACGGAGAGGAAGTAACCCAGCTGCCGGCCATTTCCACCCCGGGCAGCCAGGTCTGCATCGTAACCACCCTGGGGTACCTTAACGAGCAAGAGCGCCTGGCCTTTAAAGAATGGAGTCACGGCAGCACCGATGTCTGCGTGACCCTGGAAGAGGCCGGCGATTACACCGCAAAGTATCAGCACGAAGTCCTGCTGCAGATTCGTTCCCAGGTCAAGGATTACCGCGCCAGCAACTGGGTGCCCCGAGGATCCCCCACCCGCTTGTCGGTTCCGGAAGTCGTCGAAGAACGCCCGGGACTGCGTTATCTCTTTGAGGAGTGGACCGGCGGCGAATCACCTTTCCAGGCGGATAACCTCATCGTTCCCACCCGGCCCTTGATCCTGGAAGTTCGCTGGACCAAGCAGTATTTCCTGGAACTGGTGGGACCCGGCGACGTTCGCCTGGTGGGGGGCGGCTGGCATAAGGACCTAAAGAACGTGGTCCTAAAGGCGCCGGCCACAGCCTTTAGCCCCACCGAGGATGAGAGGCTCCAGTTCGCCCGCTGGCAGGTCATCTCCAATCCGGCCATCGTCATCCCCAACTTCCAGTCACCCATCACCTCCATCAAGATGGACGACTCCCACACCTTGGAAGCAGTTTACGAAACCGCCTACCGGGTATTGATTGAAACTCCCGAAGGAGTTCTCACCAAAGACTGGCTGCCCCAGGGCAAAGAGGTGCTGGTAGACACTTCACCGGTCATTGTGGTGACAGCCAATCAAGAGCGGCTAAGCTTTAGTCACTGGGAAGGCTTAGACCTGGATACGCCCAAAGGTATCGTCACCATCGACAAGCCGCTTACGGCAACAGCTATCTACGATAGAGAATTCATGGTGACGGTGAAGAGCCCTTACGGGGCGTCCGGTGAAGATTGGTACAAGGAAGGCGAGACCGCCACCATCGAAGTCCCCGAGAATCCAGATTCGATATTTTTCGTGAAGAAGTTCTTCAAAGAGTATCCGGGTTACACCAGTGACGGCTCGGAGCTCAGTATTCCGGTGACCGGCCCCCTGACCATCACAGCGGCATATGCCACGAAAATCGACGTGAAAAGCCTGGTTTTTGCGTTGTTGGCTCTGTCGGTTATCGGGGTGATATATTTGATCACCCAGCGGCAATTCAACCTGAGAAAGCGCCGGGCCCGCTGGTAAACCCCGGCCGGCCTCCTTTCGTAGATTCTTATCATTTAATCGCCGCCGTCGCCATGACGGCGGCGTATTTTTCGGTGCGCCCGCCTCAAGAAGGTTAATGCTCTGCCGGCAGCGGTAGAAGATGAAACTTGCAGACCTTCGCGATGCCACCGAAGTCGATCTCCCCGTCTTGAGCATAACCGTGATCGCCGGATTGATGATGGCGGGTGGTTATTCTGGTTTCCCAGCGGAAGCAAAACGCCAGGACAATCAAGGTTAGCCGGCAGGTTTTTTAACCTCCCTGGGCCACGCGTGATGCCACGGCATTTCATGCCGTGGCATTTTTTTGTTGATCCATCCTCCCCGATTGGAACGCACACCGTTACCAATCTCCATCTAGCCCCAGGCCTCCGGCATCGCCAGGCAGCGCAGCTGGTCCCCGGCAAATCAGGTTGAACATCTACTGGCCGAACACCCCGTTTCATGCCTGAAATCTTCTTCTGCGGGTTTACCGGTGGGTGATACCACGGCGCCCTTGCTGGTTAACCGGCCCCCCTTTGCGTGTGGCCTTGGTATTTGCCGCGCTCCTTGAAACCTAAACTTGTCAGTGTGAATCAGGAGATGAAGTGGACAGGCCGAGAGATCAAAGCAGCGTCCCCGGGGTCCACAGCGTGGAACACCTGGTAGTTGGCCAAGGAGGAGATGAAATGTGCACATACAAGAACGCGATGTATTCCATATTCAAAACGGCAGTGGTGTTTGGAGGTGTGTTGACTTCATTGGTCATTTAATAAAGATCAGCCAGCCATATCGCCGGCGGCGCTGATCTGAAAGGCCGCGCGGACATTGGCAGTCGTTCCTCAATCAATAAACCGGTGTTGAGGGTGTGAGATGGCAAACGAGATGCCAAGCACGGGATCCAAAGATGGAGGAAATATCATGCGAAGACTCAAATTCACCACCGTGGCGCTGGTGGCCTTTTGGTTGGCTACCTGGTGGTAGCGGTTTAAGGACCTTCGATCATACAGCCGGCCGGCTGTATGGCGGCGGCCTGAAAATCGCAGGGGCAGATCGTAGCTGGGCGGTATTCAGGGCCGTTTAATCAACGAATCAAGAAAGGAGCAGACATGCCAAAGCTAAAATTAGGAATGGTCGCGATGGTGAGCATCTTGGGTGGTTACCTGATAGGAGGTCTTTTGTACGCCCAGGTGAACCTTTTCACCAACGGCGACTTCGAGACCGGAGACTTGAGCGGCTGGACCACTTTCACCACGGGTAACGGAACCCTTGGCACCGGGTATCCCCAGGTTGCCTCTTTTGACACCAACGGGGATGGAGCTTCAACGATGAGTGCCCAGTTCAGCGTGGGCCAAGCGGACACAACGATCAGTTCGCCCGACGTGCCTAAATATCAGGGCGGAGGTATCTACCAGACCGTGGACTTGGCCGGGGGAGATTATTCTCTGACAGTGGAGATTGCCGCCCACGATTCAGGGTCCAATTTTGGCAATGGCGAAGCCGGCAAGTTTGAGTTGATCGTGGACGGGCAACTCATGGACTCCCACGATTTCAAACAGATCAATTCCAACGCCAGCAAGCACAGCCTGCTGGCGGCTATGCCCGGAATGACGGCAGGCGCCCATGAGATCATGATTAGGATTACCCGGCCCGCCGGAGAGGCGAACACCCTGACCCAGTATATAGACAACATTACGCTGAAAAATACAGCGACGACAGATGCCCAAGACACCACCGATCCCGCCGAGAAATGCAAAGGCAACAAGGGCGGCAACAGAGACTCGGGCAACAGCGGCGGCTCCAATAACAAGGGAGGCGATAAGCACTGTGACTGACATTGACTAGATAACGTCTCGTCCAGGGCCGGATCTGTAGATGATCCGGCCCTGGACGTTCCCATCATCTGGTTTCGTCGGTATCTCCTCTAGCTGTGCAGGAGCCCTCATCCCCTTCTCCAGGGTGAGGGCTCCTGTATTTTGCCCAGTCTGCTCCCAAGAAATACCGTGAACCCGCAGGCCCGTGCCGCAGCCCAGCCCCGTTCCGGTGAACAACCATAGTAGGGGAAACCCCCAAGCCCGTTAAGTGCCACCCAGCAAGAACGGCGCCAAAAGGCCAACCAACCGTGGTTTATGGGTTGAAACCCTCGGAATGCTTGCAGGTTTTCTGGCCCTGGTTTGGGTGCCATCTGGGTAGGACGCCAACCCTGTGCAGAATAAACTATCTGCAGTGACATAGATCGGGTCGATTTTCAAAGCATAACCCAAATGCTTGGAGAGGATACGGACCGCAGGGGCGGCCACACAGCGGAGGAACCGATGTTACAGCAGATAAGGATCCCCAAACCAAATATCGAATTCGGCGGATTTGGGCCGGACGCGGATAGTGATACCAGGGACGTACGGCATATCCGGGCTGATGTCTATCGCCTGGTGGCCGCCCGTTACTTCATCCTCTTGATGGGGGTTGGTCTGGTGGCTTGGTTGGGCATTCAAGCGTACGTGCTGGGCGAAAGCATCAGCTTGTTGAGCGCGCTCAGGGTGATCACCGTGGCCATCATGGGCCCGGGATTGGCTTGGTTGGCCAGCGACAAGGAGCTGCGGCTGCTGCGGGTTGTCGACCGCCGCAATAGCGAGATCGAACAAAGGGTGCGGGAGAACCTGGCCCTGAACCGCATGACCCAGGAACACCTGGCCGAATGTTTCGGCAAGTCTCAGCCGGCATCTCATGTCAAGACCATGCTTCCGGAACAAGCCGGTTCGGGCTTGGACCAAAAATTTGGTCCCAAGCTCCGCCCGGACATCGGAAAGGTGGTGGTGATGGAGACCGATGACCACGAGGTTGACCACAGGTATTTTGAAGCTGCCAAAGAGGGGAATCGCGAGATATTCGTTAACTAAACCGGCCTGGGGCCAATCGCCTGCGGCATGCCGCTGCGGACAAGACAAACGCTACGGGATGCCGCGAAAGTCAACCCTTTGAGAGTGTCGTGTTGAAAATCAAGTCGAAGACCATCGTGTTTCTAGGGCTGTGTTCCGGCCTGTTAGTTGGTCTGAATCCCATGGCCCTGGAGCAGGTGATGCCCATGGTTATAGCGGCCGGCCTGGTTTTCCTCTGGGGATTACGGCTGGTAAAGGCCGGTTAGCATACCACATCAGACGGGCCACAAGGCTTGCGGGAGGTCAATAAACGGATCACCTCTCATGTCGAGAGCTCTAATAGTGGGTCAAACCAGGCAAGACGGAATCTTCGGGAATCTATTGGTGGAAGGGAAGTGCTACTCATGATAAACGGAAATCACGACCAAAACGAAACGGACAGCGCCTTGGAGTCTGGCGGCCTTGCGCCCTCGAAAGAGACGGCGAAGGCCGGCCTGCTGGCCTACCTGGCCCAGCTTGGCCTGAGCGACGCCGGCCTGGCCAAGGTGCTGTCGTTGATCCCGGAATCCGGCGCCGCCCCATCGGCGGACCGGGAGGACCTCATGGCAGACGGACGGCTGAACTCCCGGC
This sequence comes from Chloroflexota bacterium, assembly GCA_022562335.1. Taxonomy (GTDB): domain Bacteria; phylum Chloroflexota; class Dehalococcoidia; order Lucifugimonadales; family UBA3495; genus Io17-Chloro-G2. Next base: position 125 of record JADFPM010000119.1, on the reverse strand, counting down.
TGCGGGAAGACCTTTTAGAGGCCCTCCACGGCGCCGACCTGCTGGAGGAAGCGCCCCGCCAAGAGACCGTTGAGGAGCCTATTAAAGAATCCGTCGAGGAGACCGCCACCGGCACGGCGCCGCCG
>JADFPM010000118.1 GCA_022562335.1 Chloroflexota bacterium | reverse complement strand
GGAGAACCCCCCGTTGATGGCGGCCGGAGCGACCCGGCGGCATGGGGCGACCTGGTCATAGCCCGGGCCGATACCGGCGAGGTGATAACGATGGACCCCGAGCGATTTTGGGAGGGCATCTATACCTGGTTCCGGTCTAGGGGCGTGGACTACGACACACCGGGTCAGTGATGCCGTGCGGCCCCTAGCGCCCCACGGGCATCACTCCGTCTTTCTTACCGCATGGCCGCCGAACTGGTTGCGCAGGGCGGCCAGCATCTTGGCCCCGAACGGCCCGTCCTGGCGGGAGCGGAAACGCTGCTGGAGCGCCAGGGTTATGACCGGCGCGGGCACCGCCAGATCGATGGACTCTTGGACGGTCCAGCGGCCCTCTCCCGAATCTTCGACGTAAGCTTCCAGGTTGTCGAAATGGGGGTCTTCTTCCAGTGCGGTTGCGGCTAGTTCCAATAGCCAGGACCGGATCACACTGCCGTGGCGCCAACCCCTGGCGATCTGGGTCAGGTCCAGGCCGAATTCTTTCTTGGCCTCCATGATCTCGAAGCCTTCGGCGTAGGCCTGCATCAGGCCGTATTCGATGCCGTTATGGATCATTTTCACAAAATGGCCGGCGCCGGCGGGCCCCACGTGGCTGAGACCTTGCTCTTCGCCGGGAGCCAGTGTCTTGAAAATGGGCTCCATGCGTTGAAATGCCTCTTTCGTCCCGCCGATCATCAGGGCATAGCCTTCAGTCAGCCCCCAGATCCCGCCGCTGGTGCCCACGTCCATGAAATCGATGCCGTGGCCGGCGAGCTTCTCGGCCCGGCCCATGCTGTCCTTGTAGTTGGCATTGCCGCCGTCGAGGACCGTATCCCCGGCCGACAATAGAGGGATCAGGCTGTCGATGGTGTCCTCGGTGGGTTGCCCCGCCGGCACCATCACCCATACCGCGCGGGGTTGGGATAGCTGCCTGACCAGGTCTTCCAGGGATGACGCCCCCGCCGCGCCCTGGACCTGGCTCGCGGCCACCGCTTCGGCGCTCTGGTCGTAGGTCACCACCCGGTGCCCGCCGTTCAGCAGGCGCTGCGCCATGTTCCCACCCATGCGCCCCAGGCCGATCATCCCTATCTCCATCATGGTTCTCCCCATTAAATAACGATTCTGTTTGTCCTTGGATCTCAGCCCCGCGAATCGATTTCCCTGCCGGCCATTTCACATATACCCGCCTGCGGGTTCGAGGCCGGGCGGCCCCGGACGGCCCGGCGTTGGGAAGACTGCAATGTCCGTGGGTCCCCCACGGCTTGGGCGCCGGTCAAACGCCAAATTTGCTGCAGGCGTCAGGGCTGGCCGGTTAGCCTCCGGCACGTTGGACCGATCGAATGGGGTCATTCCGGTTCTGGACACGGGCTGAGAGGGGGTGCCTTCGCCCAGCGGCGCCAAGTGGATAACGGAGGGTCGGCTGGATAACCAGGTTGCAGGCTGGGGCGGCTGCTCCATCCGATCGATCGCGGAACCGCTAGAATTCCTTGATGCGCGGCAGGACTTCCCGGCCGAACAGTTCGATCTCCTTCATGACCTCCTGGTGGCCCATGCCGGTTTGCTGGAATCCGATGTCCACCACTCCCACGCCGCACCGGTCATGAAACGCTTTCAGCCCCTTTACGATGGTGTCGGGCCCGCCAACGAAGGTCATCAACCCCCTGGCGGCGCGGACGGCTTGGAAGGACCCCTGAGCGCCCGCCGCGGCGGCATGGTCATCGCGCCGGTCGACCTCCCTTCCGTCCCTCGCCGCCAACACCGCCTGGGTCACGGAAGGCCGCAGGTCCGTTCCCCGTTCTCCCGTCCCCATGGCTTTGAGGGTCTCCAGCCGGTCTTCCGCCTCCCGGTCGGTCTCCGCCAGTAAGATACTGGCGCGGTAAATGATCTGATCGGGTGTGGGCTGCCAGCCCGCGTCCTGGCACCACTGCTTATACTTCTCGGTGACCTGGGCCATCTGGTCCACGGGATCATAGGATACGGCCAGCCCCAATCCATGGGAGGCGGCGTACCGGATCCCATCGTCGCTTCTGGTCGCCACGATCACCGGCGGATGGGGCTGTTGCACCGGCCGCGGACAGACCGACACCGTGCGGAATTGGTAGTAACGCCCCTCCCAGGAAAAAGGCTCGGGTTCGGTCAGCGCCTTCAGCACCAGGTCCATTCCCTCGAAGAGCCGGGCCCGGCCTTCCTCTGGATTCATACTGTAGGGCAGGTCCTCGCTGGGGATGCCTCGCAGGAACGCCGCGATGATCCGGCCGCCGGTCAGGTTGTCCAGCATGCAGATCTCCTCGGCCGCGCGGACGGGGTTGTGATGCTGCAGCAATTGTCCCAACAGGGCTATCCTGACCTTTTTACACCGCTGGGCCACGGCGGCCGCCATGACCGCCGGGTTAGGCGTGAGCCGGTTGCCCGAATAGTGGTGCTCCGACAAGCTGATCCAGTCGAAGCCCACCTCCTCGGCCAGTTCACATTCCTCCATGCCGTCCTCATAACTCTGCATGGTGACCGCGGGGTCGTGGTAGTTCGGCGGCACCGGCCAGATGGCGGGAAACTTATGCCGCTCCGAATACCCCATCTGCGCAAATAGGGATGCCTTCATTGATTTCTTCCCCTACGAATATTCCCAATATGATTAACGTGGACCGGCCAAACTATATCGCCTTACGCCCTCAGGATCTCCCGCCGAGACAAAACCCGCTCCATCAAAGGCCGCATGCCCAGCTCGCTGGAGATGGCGAGGGATTCGTCCAGCAGCCGGACGGCTTTGGCCCGGTCTCCTTCGCCGTTACCCTCCAATAGCAGGTCGGCGAAGGCGACTTCCCGGTCCAGGGTCGTATCCTGGGTCCGGTAGACCCGCTTCTTGCCGCCCTCGCCCAGGAATCGCTGACCTGGTAGCGGCGGTTGAGGAAGGAGGTTGGCTGGCTGGAGGAGGAGCTGCACTCTGGTTCGTAGGCCAAGAGAGCCTTGGCTCGTTCTCTTACCTCTTGCCAGTTGAGTTGGTCTGCCGCCTCGTCGATCTGATCGAGAAGGCGTTCGATTCGTCGTTGTATGCGGTCGCTGGCCATTACGGGGGAATGGTAATACGGCCCCGTTGGACATGTCCAATATGCCTGGAGCAACCCGTTTCACCAGGGAGCGCCGTGCACCGATCCCAACATGGCTGTAAAATCCGGGACACCTAAAGAGGTTGGTTTTAGATATGCTTGTCTGACACGTAAAATGAACGCGTATCGAAACTGCGAATGGCCGCATCAGATAACGGCGAGCCTAATTTGGGAACTGGGGTCAATGAAACCGCTGTACATTTGGACATATCCCGCCCGGATGTTGTTGGCGCTTGGCTTGGTTGCCGGCTTTGCCTGCAATTCGCCGGCGTCACCGGCAACTAGCAGTCCGGCTCCCGCACCGGCCCTTTCCGGGTCCCCGACGCCGCCCACCCCCATCCACGCCGGACCCACGCCGCCTTACCCCACGGAGCTACCCACTGCCGTGCCCGGGGCCTCAAAACCTGAATCTGATGACACGGCGGCGCTGATGGCCTCGGCCCTGAAAGCGCTGCCCTATTTCCACCTGCTGGGCGACGACGTCGACATGCCCGAATTCGGCCGTGTCTCGGTCAACCTGGACTATGTGGCGGAAAAGATGGCGGAAAGCGGCAACATCGCCTTCGCTCCCATCCTGGTCGACTTCCTGCGGGTGCAGCTCTATTACGAAGGACGGACCACGTTCAGCTCCTACCTCGATCGACTGGTTGGCGATGAGCTGAGCCCGAATCCCGGGGAACGGGACGACTGGAAGCGGTGGGCCGAGTGGCTGGGCGGCCATCCCGAGATTGAACCGCCCCGGGGTTATGCCGGGTGGAAGGGCAGTTTTCTGGCCCACATCGACCCGGCAATGGGGGCCTTCTTCTACGATGGCGTGACGACCCGAATCCGCTTGGAGGAGGCGGTGTGGGGAGGTGTGCCCAAGGACGGCATACCGGACCTGGTCAACCCGCCTTCGATCTCCGGGCAGGATGCCGAGTATCTGAATCCCACCGACCGGGTCTTTGGGGTTTCCATCAACGGGGAACACCGGGCCTATCCCCTGCGGATCCTGAATCCCCACGAGATGGCCAACGACACCCTGGGCGGCGTTCCCATCGTCCTGGCCTATTGAACCCTCTGCGGCTCTGGAATCGTGTATTCCAGGGAGGTCGGTGTAGGGTCCGATAGGATGATTCTGGAGTTCGGTACTTCTGGCATGCTTTACCACAGCAACAAGCTTATGTACGACCGGGGAACAAACACATTGTGGCACCAGTTCCTGGGTGAGCCGGCGGTGGGCCCTTTGGCCGGCAGCGGCATCAAACTCGAGCTGATCCCAATAACGGTGACCACCTGGGCCGATTGGCTGGCTCTCCATCCCAGCACCACCGTCCTGGCCATCGATACCGGTGTATTCCCGCCCGCCAGCTACCTGCCCGAGGATGACCGGCAGTCGATATATTTCCGCTACCGGAATAGCCAGGACACCATGTTTCCGGTTTTTCGCCGCAGCGATCTTCTACCAACTAAATCCCAGGTGCTGGGGTTGAGCCTGAATGGGCGAGCCAGGGCCTATCCGCTGGATTTGCTGTCGCAACAGCCGGTGATCAACGACACACTGGCCGGCCGATCGTTGGTCATCGTCGCGGCGGACCAAGGGGTGGGCGCAAGGGCCTACCACAGCGGCCCTCAGCGGTTCTCGTTGCCGCCAGCGGGACCGGCGAACGACGGCATCATGTTGATCGATGAGAAAGGCCGCAGCTGGCGGGTTGAGGAGGACGCGTTGGTCCTGGTTGAAAACCCCGCTGAACGGCTGCCCAGGCTGGCCAGCCGGTATTCCTACTGGTTCGGATGGCTCGCATTTAACCCAGACACTCAGGTTTATGGCGGACCGGATGGAGTCCCTTAGCTGAACCCCTCCGGGCGTGGCATCGCCCGAAAAACTCCCGGTCCGGCAACCTTGCCGCCGATTTTTGGTCCCTGGAACATTGGGATGTAGCTGGAAGATGTTTTGGGAAAGCAACATGTAGGTTTGGGATGGGGTTCGTGCCGCGGGAACAACCTGTGGCCACCGGCTCGGTGATGGTGTTTGTTGTGTCGACGTTGATTCTTTGGTTTTCGTTGATCCCAGTTTATGACTAGCGTGTCTGGCCCAAATGGCTACTTCGGCAACTCCATGACAATGCCAGTGATATCAGATTTCCCTCATTTGAGCCCCGAATCTTCAAATCCAGCTATCAATAAAACATATTGAGATTATTGATATGATGGCATCCAAATAATCATTTAATCTATCTTGACAATATAACCTTTAACACACTAGCATGAGCCACCGCTGTAACGGTATCAGCTTTGACGATGGGATATCTGCTTGATTCCTTGCATCGGCGTTTCTAGCTAGATGGCGCCAATCATGGCGGCCATCACATAATTCAAGGCAATGGAAAGCCCCGGGTGAGTTCGCCGTAAAACAAATCACCCGAGGCGGGGAGGAACGTGATAGCTACACGTCCCATTCTGCATTGTAACAGACGAGCCAACCGTACATATAAGGTTGGCTCTTGGGGTTGCCGATCGCCAACTATGGCGGCAAGCCGTTGAACCCAAACTGGTGTACCTGCCCCTACGAGCCCCTTTACCCTACGTGCACCTGTGATAGCAGGGTGATCAAACTTTAAGCGCTATACCGGGGCACGCCTGCACATGGCGAACCGAACGATTTGGAGGAAAGGAAATGCGCCTTCGTACTATCAAAAGTCCCAAAGTGTTCATTCTCACCCCGTTGGTCATGGTCTTGCTCTTCGCCCTGGCCTGCGGCACTTCGGCGCCGGCCCAACCGGCGGCAAGTGAAGCGGTGGTAAGTGAAACGCCTAAAGAAGTCGTTAAAGAAACTGTTAAAGATGTCCCGGTGGAAAAGACAAAGATTGTCGTGGACGCGCCGGCCAGCGCCGGTCAGGTCCCGCCAACCATAGTCCCGGGAGCCAAGGCGGACCTGGCTGAACAGGCCCCGGCAGTGGCTATCCCAGCGGGCAAGTACGGCGGGTTCATCAACATGAACGACTATGCCGATGTCCGCCAGCGGCTCATCGGCCAGTCGGGCGTCCTCAACAAGAACCTGACACCAATGTTCAACAACCTGGTGGAGTTCAACCCGGAGACGCCCGACTTCAATGACCTTAGGTGCGACCTGTGCACCAGTTGGGAGTTGGCCGCGGACGGCGTGACCTACACCTTCCACCTCAACCCAAAGGCCAAGTGGTGGGACGGAACGCCGGTCACGGCCAAAGACATCGTCTTCAGTCTGGAGGCCCAGATCAACCCCGACCAGTTCGAGATACTGGAGGGCCGGTCAACCTCGTCTACCGTCAACACCCCTCTATACCTGACGACCGGGACGTGTTGCCGGGCCATCGATGACCTGACCGTTGAGGTCATCACGGACTTTCCATCTGGCGCTTTCCTCACGGCCCTCTCCATCGAGCAGGCCATGATTCAGGCCGAGCACGTGGTCATCGGCCAGGGCATCAAGCAGGGCGGAGCGGACCTGGAAGGCATCATGGGCTCAGGGCCGTTCAAGTTCGTTGAGTACATCAAGGAAGTCTCCACGGAGTACGTGAAAAACGACGATTACTGGAAGGACGGGCTTCCATACATCGACGGCATGAAGCATTTCATCATGCTGGACTCGGGCCGGATCATCGCGGCCTACAAGACCGGGCAGATTCTGACCAGCAACCAGTACGGATACAACTTGAGCAACCCCGAGGCCTTGCAGCTGGACAAGGATATGGACAACCTCACGGTCTATTGGGGCCCCGCCGATTTCGCCAGATACGTGATGATGAATACCACCAAGGCGCCCTTCGACAACCCGGACGTGAGGAAGGCCGTCCACCTGGCGTTGGACCGCGTGGCAGTCTTGGATTCCCTCGCCGCCGGCCAGGGGATACAAGGGTACCCGCTGCCTTCGGGCGAATGGTACAGCAACACCGATGAAGAGTACGCCAATATGCCCGGCTTCCGGTTGGTCAATGGAAAGAAGGACCCCCGGGACATAGAGGATGCCAAGGCCGCCCTAGCGAGGGCCGGTCTGGATGGCCCGCTGAAGTTCACCCTGAACGCCAGGAACTGCTGCGGCTATCCCGACGTGGTGATACTGGTCAAGGAACAGCTCAAAGCGGCCCTGGGCTGGGACATCACCATCGAGACACTGGAAAGCGGCGCCGGTTTCGATAAATACTGGGCCGGGGACTTCACCATGGCGGTCCAGGGAGGAAGCCTCTGGAGTTCCGACCCCGATGCGATCGGCAGCCGGTTCACCCGCGGCTCGACCCCGCAGTGGGTCGGAGGCGGCAGAGGCAAGAGGTGGGTCCCGCCGGGTATGGACGAGCTATACGAAGCACAGCAAAGGGAATCGGACCAGGAAAAACGGAAGGTGTTGGTCCAAAAGATGGGCGCCGCCATGTTGGCGGACTCCGCTTCCCCGTATATCTACTATTCCAGGAGGTACTGGGCGGTGGAGAACCGCATTCAGAACTTCAACTTCACCAGTGAAGGCAGGGCCTGGGAGCACATCTGGTGCGATCCCGCCTGTTAGACGCCATATAGATATCTAAACCATCTGGAAGGGCGGGCTGGGCAAGGTAAGACTTTAAGGCCTTACCTCGGCCGGTCTGCCCTTCTAGAAAACCAAGTGATTTGAACCCCCCGTCTTTCGCGTACTGTCAACCCCGGCTGGGGAACGGGATCAGGCCGGCGCTTGAGCCGCGTCGTAAGGTTCGTCACCCGTCCCGTGTTCTGCCTGATTACATGGGGGGCCTTCCCCGGCCGGAGTTGACAGTACGCCAAAGACGGAGGGTTATGGCCGACTAGCCTCCACGACATCCCCAGCCTATTGCAGGAAAAAAGATGCGGAATTATATCACCAAGCGCTTCGTGCTATTCATTCCCACGTTGCTCATCGTTACCGTGGTGGTGTTCTCCATCCTCCGGGTGATCCCCGGCGACCCGGCGCTGCTGATCTTGGGCGGAGAAGATGGGGACGACGACTTCACCGAAGCCCAATTGGCGGCCCTGCGGCACAAGTTAGGCAC
>JADFPM010000117.1 GCA_022562335.1 Chloroflexota bacterium | reverse complement strand
CTTACGTCTACTGCGACAAGGTCCAAGGAGACATAGCCCACTCTTGCAACCACGGCCCCGGACCCCACAACATCAAGGTTTGCCTGGTCAAAAAGGACAACTCCAAAGAGGTCTGGAACCACGTGATGAAGATCGTGGGCAAGAAGCCGCCCAGGCGATATTTCGCCGGGCGGTGATTCCCGCCGCCATGTTCCAGAACCCATCGGTGATGACTGTCAGAGCCCCAGGCCGGCGCCAATACGGCAGACCCCGGTGGCCAAACCCCAAACCAGTGCTAAAATACCACGCGACACGTTGCGGCCGTTGCGTTGCACCCATCGTTCGACGTACGCGGCGCTCCGGGATTAAATCAAAAGCAACTGAAAGGACGATTTGAAATGCCAAGAATGACCGGCGGCGAGGCTTTGGCCAAGTCACTTTATCTGGAAGGGGTGCGGGTTATATTCGGTTTGCCCGGAGTCCAGCTTTATCACGCCCTAGACGGCCTGGCCAAGGAGCCGGGAATACGGTTCGTCACCACCCGCCACGAACAGGCCACCGCCTACATGGCCGACGGTTACGCCAGGGCCGGCGGCGAAGGCATCGCCACGTGCATGATGGTGCCCGGCCCGGGGCTCCTCAACGCCTCGGCCGCCATCGGCACCGCCTACAGCGCATCTTCCCCCGTCATGGTGGTATGCGGGCAGATCGAGCGGGACTTCATCGGCGTGAACCGGGGAATGCTCCACGAGGTCAACGACCAGATCGACGCCATCAAGCCGATAACCAAATTCGCCCGGCGGGCCCTGGACCCAACGGAGATCCCGGCCATGGTCCACGAAGCCGCCCATCATCTGAAAAATGGCCGCCCCAGACCGGTGGAAATAGAGGTGCCCCCGGAAACCCTGGCTGAGGTGGCCGATATCGAGCTCATAGAGCCGGAAGCCCCTAAGCAGCCAACCGCCAGCGCGGAGCAGATAGCCACGGCCGCCCAGATGCTGGCCGATGCCGCCAACCCATTGATATGGGTGGGAGGCGGGGCGATATCTTCGGGCGCGTCCCAAGCCCTGGTGCGGGTGGCCGAACACCTCCAAGCTCCGGTGGTGGCAACCCCGGAAGGCAAGGGGGCCATCTCGGATAAACACGAATTGTCCATGGGCGGGTTGTGGATGCGCAACGATATCATAGGCAAGGCGAGCTTTGGCCACGATGTGATCCTGGCCGTGGGGACTCGCCTGGCCACGCCCCAGCTTCTGGAAGGACAAAAAGTCATCCAAATAGACGTCGACCCCGAGGAGCTGGGCCGGAATTACTCGGATACCTACGGTATAAATGCCGACGCCCGCCAGACCTTGGAGAGTATCTTTACCGCCCTTTCCGAGAAAATGCCGGCCCGGGCCAGCCGCAAAGCCGAGATCGATGCCGCCAAAGCCCGCCGCGACGAGGCCCAGGTCACCGTGGAGCCCCAGGAATCCCTGTTGAAGGCCGTGCGGTCGGCCATGCCCGACGACGGCATCTTGATCTCCGGCATGACCCAGCTCGGCTACTATAGCCGTGGCCATTTTCCGGTGTACGAGCCGCGCACCTACCTCACGTCGTCCTATTTTGGCAACCTGGGATATGCTTATCCCACGGCCCTGGGGGCGAAGGTGGCCCAGCCCAACAAGGCGGTGGTGGCCCTTTCCGGCGACGGCGGTTTCCTGTTCAACTCTCAGGAACTCGCCACCGCGGTCCAGCACGGGATAAACGCGGTGGTGATCGTGTTCAACGACAACGCCTACGGGAACGTGTTGCGGGACCAGCTGACCCGGTTCGATGGCCGCGTCTTAGGGGCCGAGCTGCATAATCCCGACTTCGTTAAATTGGCCGAGGCCTACGGCGCCCGGGGCGTGAGGGCCCACGGCGCCGCCGAACTGGAGGCAGCCCTAAAAGAGGCACTTACGGTGGACGCTCCGTCACTGATCGAAGTGCCGGTGGAGTCGATGCCCTATCCGTACACTTTGTGATTTAAGCCACCCGGAATCCAACGCCGGCGAGGGACTATATGGTTTCCTGGGAAGAGCGCGCCAGGCTGCTTCGATCCGAATCGCAAAAGTTCCAACAATATCTGAGTGAACTGCCAGATGACGCTTGGAGCAAGCAAAGCGCTTGCGATCTGTGGCGCGTGGACGACGTCGTGGCCCATCTCGTGGGAAATGCCGAGTTCTACGCCGGAACCGTCGAGCGCGGCCTGAAAGGTGAATTCCAGCCGCCGGAAGGCCGGCCCGCCGCGGGCACGGGCCATCCGTCCTTGGGAGCGGCCGGCACGGGCGCGGGGGCCATCGCCAACCGGGAGAGGTTGGGCGGCAGGTTGCTTTCGAGTCTGGAAGCCCGCACTAACCACCTGGTCCAGTTGCTGACCGGCCTCAGTCTAGAAGACCGTGACAAGCCTTGCTACCATCCCGGAAGCATGGTCCCGGCGGGCAACTTCGTCGACCTGCGCTTCAAAGAACTCGGCTTGCACCAATGGGACATTCGCTCGGCCCTAGAGCCCGGCGCGGGCGTGATTCCAGAGAGTCTGTCTTCCATGGTCGTTTTGATGAATGAGTCCTTAGCGTCGGGCTCGATCCGCTGGGCGTTCTGGGCCGGTCCCGCGCTGGACCAACCGGTGCGCTACCGCTTCGACGTGGTGAAGCCGGTCCCGTTCCAAGCGGACATCGTGGTGGAAGGCGACAAATTCCGGTTCGAGCAATCAGCGGCGGTTTCCGCCGACGTCGATTTCAAGTGCGAAACAGGGACCTTGGCCCTGATGATGTCGGGACGTTTGGACGCATCGGCCGCTATTTCCCAGGGCAAGTTGAAGGTGGAAGGCGATAACGAACTGGCCGCCCGGTTCGGCCAGTGGTTCAAGGGGATCTGAGCCTAGCAGACCCTTTTGCCACCCGCGTTGGTAGGCCGGGACGGAGCATTTGACACAACCACGTCTGGAGGTAGAAATGGACCTGGCAACCGTCGACCACCTGTTGACCACAACCCGCAGCGTACGGAAACGCCTGGACTTCGACCGGCCGGTGGAACCGGAGGTCATCGAGCGATGCATCGATATAGCAATGCAAGCGCCGACGGGCTCCAATCTACAGGGCTGGCACTTCATGGTGGTGACCGATCCTGACCAACGCGCCCAAATCGCCAGTCTCTACGGCAAGGGCCGAGAGGCTTATTACCAACTGCAACAAAAACACCCGGCGCAGTTCGGCGAAGACGATTCGCGTTTGTTCCGGCGGGATAAGATGATTGAGTCCAGCGCTTACTTGTCCGACAACCTGCACCGGGTGCCCGTGCTTATCATTCCTTGCATCGAAAAGGAAATGACCGAAGCGCCCCATTTGGCGGCGTTGGCGGAACATCGCTCCATCCACCAGGCATCGTTATACGGCTCCATCGTCCCGGCAGCTTGGTCCCTGATGCTGGCCCTGCGCTCCCGTGGTTTGGGCTCTTCCTTCACCACCTTCCACCTGTTCCATGAAGATGAGGTAGCGGCTTTACTGGGGATTCCTGGCCATGTGCTGCAGACTGCCTTGTTGCCGGTTGCTTACTTCAAAGGAAAGGACTTCCGGCCGGCCAACCGGCGTCCGGGCCGGGAGGTCACCCACTGGAACTCGTGGGATCGGCGCCGGTAGGTGCGTCTATATCCCAATGGATACCTAATACCAACGAGACGGACCAAATGCCAGGACAGTTGCATGGCAATGTAGTCTAGGTGTTTCGGCTAGGTACCCATGTCCAACATCCTCGGCCGTTGAAAATGCCGGGTCGCTATGCTAACTTAGCCACCGGTCCAGGCACCACGACTACCAGGCGTTCCCCGTCTATTTCAAATTGGAGACCCTTTGACCTCATTCCGTTTTTCGCCGAACCCAAACCAGGCCGGCCAGATCGATTGGCAGCCCTGGGGGGGCGACGCATTCAGCATGGCTCAGGCCGAAAATAAGCCTGTGTTGCTGTCGGTGTCCGCCGTTTGGTGCTACTGGTGCCACGTCATGGACGAAACCACCTACTCGGACCCGGACGTGGCGAGATTTCTCAACGAACACTACATTGCCATTCGAGTGGACAGCGACCAGCGGCCTGACATAAATTCCCGCTACAACGTGGGGGGCTGGCCCACCACCGCGTTCTTGACCGGCCACGGCGGGATAATCGGCGGCGCGACCTACCTTCCGCCGGACCAGTTCATGGCCATGATGGCGGAGATCCAGGACGCCTATGCCGAGGACCGGCCCCGGCTGTACGAGCAGGCCAGAGAGATGCACCGCCACCGCCGGGACGTGGCAACCGGCCCGCCGCCGGACCCGAGGTTGAAGAGGAACTGGTGGACCAGGTCGCCAGGGTGGTGGCCGGCGCCTACGATGCGTCCAACGGCGGGTTCGGCAACCAACCCAAATTCCCCAACTATCCGGTGATTCAATTCGTCAGCCATCTGGCGCGCACCACCGGGGAAGAGTTCTACCGGGTGATGCTGGAAAAGACCCTGGACCGGATGGCGGATTCTCCCCTCAACGACAAGGTAGATGGCGGTTTCTTCCGGCATTGCGCCGCTTCGGATTGGGGCGAGCCCCAATGGGAAAAACTGCTGGAGGACAACGTCGGGCTGGCGCAGGCATATCTGGACGCCGGGTTCCTGCTGGACCGGGACGATTATTGCCTTACCGCTTCCCAGACCATCGATTACATCATCGAGCACCTGTTCGATGGAGCCGTGCCCGGTTTTCCTGGTTTTCCCGGTTTTCATGGAAGCCAGGGCGCCCATTCGGAATATTTCTCCTTGCCATTGGAATCCCGGCGGGAACAGTCCAGGCCGCCGGTGGACCCGTCGTGCTACACCAGCGGCAATGCTCAGGCGGTTGTCCTTCTGCTGGACGCGGCCTGGCGGCTGGAGCGGCCGGAATTGGGAGAAACCGCCCTTGAGGTATTGGACGCCTTGGATAACAAGGCGGAATCTGGAGACGTGGGGCACGAGTTCGACGGGTCGGGGATGCATGTCCCCGCAGGTTTCCTTTTGGATTGGGCCAATTTGTTGAACGCCCACCTCTCGGCCTACGCCTTCACCAACGACAGCAGCTACCTGGACCGGGCAACTGCGTTGGCGAACGGGATGCTGGACCGGTTCTTCGACCAGCAAAATGGCGGGTTCTTCGATATCGAACAGGATGACAACGCCATTGGGCATCTGGAGATACGGGAGAAACCGCTGCCCGACAACGCGGCCGCGGCGTTGGCCCTGCTGAAGCTTCACCAGGTGACGCGGAACGACGATTACCGCCAGGTTGCCGAGACAACCCTTAGCGCCTTCGTCCAATCCTACCGGGAATACGGTGAGTTCGCCGCTCCCTACGGCCTAGCGATACATCACTTGAAACATTCGCCGGTGGAGGTGACGGTGGAGGGACGCCACCGGGACCCGGCCACCACGGCCATGTTGAAGGCAGCGCACCAGCTTTCCTGCCCCCACCTGGAGGTCAAGCCCATATCAGCCGAAGACACCGCCACGCCGGCTCTGGCCCACGTCTGTTTGGACACCGTATGTCTTCCTCCCGTTAGCGACCCCGGAGAACTGGCGGAGGCGGTGGAGAATATGGCCGGGCCCGGCCCGTTCGGCGATAACCCCTTGGAGAATATCTTCGAAAGATTTCCCGGCGCATAGCTGCCAGGGCGCTCCACTACCTGGCAGACCTGCCATGATTTGGTTAAAACCTCGGGTCTTCGCCATCAAACACCTTGTGTCATCGGGGCGACACCGCTAACCTGAATATCACATCGCATCCAAAGCGTTTAAGGGAGTATGCCTGTGTTAAAGTCCGCTGATTGCGGCGCCCTCCGGGAGGGCGACATCGACACCCATCCAGTGCTTGCCGGTTGGGTGGACCGGAGGCGGGACCACGGTGGGATCATCTTCGTGGACCTGCGAGACCGGTCCGGCATCGTGCAGGTGGTTTTCAATCCTGAGTTGGCCCCCGAAGCCTATAAGCAAGCCGAGGCCCTAAGGTCCGAATGGGTGGTGCAGATACGCGGGAAAGTCCAGCGGAGGCCGCCGGACACAGATAACCCACTGATGGCCACCGGGACCATCGAAGTCATGGCCGACGAGGTGGTGGTCCATAACCAGTCTCTAACGCCGCCCTTTTACATAGAAGAGGATTCCGGGGCCGACGAAGCCCTGCGGTTGCGGTACCGGTATTTGGACCTGCGCCGCCCTTCCATGCTCAGGAACCTGAGATTGCGTCACAACGTCGTGAAATACATCAGGGATTTCCTGTCCGACCGTGACTTCATCGAGATCGAAACGCCGATCTTGATCAAAAGCACCCCGGAAGGCGCCAGGGATTTTCTGGTGCCCAGCCGGCGTCATCCCGGCAGTTTTTACGCCCTGCCCCAGTCTCCCCAACAGTTGAAACAGTTGTTGATGGTTTCCGGCGTGGAGAGATATTTCCAGATCGCCCGTTGCTTCCGCGACGAAGACATGCGGGCTGACCGGCAACCGGAATTCACCCAACTGGACCTGGAGATGAGCTTCGTCGAGGAGGAGGACATACTCCAGCTTACCGAGGAGTTGTATACCGGGATGGTGGCCGCGGTGAGTCCTGAAAAGCGCGTCATCACGCCCTTCCCCCGCTTGACCTACGACGAAGCCATGGACCGGTACGGCAGCGACAAGCCTGACCTCCGCTTCGAAATGACGATGACCGATGTCACCGAACTGGCCAACGAGACCGAGTTCCGGGTGTTTACCTCAACCATTGGCGCCGGAGGAATCATAAAAGGGTTCGTGGTCCCCGGTTGCGGATCTTATACCCAGTCCGAGATGCGCCAATTGGAAGAAACCGCCAAGGAGACCGGGGCGGCGGGGTTGGCCCACGTCAGGTTCCGGGGAGCCGGTGATCTGGCCGGCCTGACGGACGAGGACGTGGTGTTGTCTTCCGGCCTGCGCATGCCATTGGAATGGAGTATCCGGCTGGCCACGAAAATGGGGGCAAAACCGGGAGACGCCATCCTATTGATGGCCGGGAAACCCAAGGAGGTCAACCAGTGGCTAAGCGCCATGCGTAGCCACATGGGAAAAAGCCTGGGGATGGCCGACGAGAATCTGCTGGCGTTCGCCTTCGTCACCGCGTTTCCCCTCTTTGAATGGGACCAAGAAGGAAACCGATGGGATTCCTCCCACCATCCGTTCACCGCGCCGGCCGAGGGAGAGGAAGACCGGCTCGACGGTGATGATCTGGGCAGCCTGAAATCAAAGGCCTATGACCTGGTTTGCAACGGTTCGGAGCTGGCCAGCGGCAGCATCCGGATCCACCAGAGGCGCCTGCAAGAAAAGGTGTTTCAAATATTGGGCTACAGCAAGGAATCGATGGACCAACAGTTTGGGCAACTTCTGGAGGCGTTCGAGTATGGGGCGCCACCCCATGGCGGCATCGCCCCCGGCATCGACCGGCTGGTGGCCATGTTGGCTGGAACGGCGTCGATTCGGGACGTGATCGCCTTCCCCAAGACCCAGAGCGGCAATGACCTGTTATTCGGTGCGCCGGCGCCGGTGTCCCCGGAACAGCTTAAAGAACTGTCAATCCGGATCGACGAATGACCGGTACCGCCGGGCGTTTAAAAATATTTCCCGGATTTTCTCGGGGTCCGTTGGGTTGACGTAACCAGAACAATCTATGTAATATAGCAATACTTAGTATCCGAGCTTCACGATAGAGGTAAGATACGATGCAAACCCAGTTAAAGGTCTCCGTTTCACGAAGCTGGATCTTTGCCGGTGGCTCTACAATCGCGGTCATAGCTCTGGTAGTCGGGCTTTGGATCGGCATTGGCTTGGGTTCTCCGGGACAGACCAGCGTTGTAGCCGCCTCCTTCGACTCGGCTAGCCATGCCTCCAGCGAAATGGCAACGGAGGGATACGGTTTAGGTAAAGTGAAAGGCGCGGCCTGCTCTTCTGTCGTTCTAGATTAAATAGGTTGTGCAGGGAGAAATCCCCGGCCGCTCAGGTTTTGCTTGCCAACAAGGCCAGCCCAAATGGGCTGGCCTGATTCTTGGGTTTCTCAAACGTGATGAATCGTCCAACCAACACCGTCACCTTCACCATCACCCTGGCTCACGGGTTGATAGTCCTAGCCCTGATCATCGGGTTCGGCGCCGGGCTTGGCGTGGACAGGTACCTGTTGAGCTCGGATCCGTCCAGAGGAGATGCGTCCCGGCTAGAGGCCCAGG
>JADFPM010000116.1 GCA_022562335.1 Chloroflexota bacterium | reverse complement strand
CCCGGCAACGCCCAATAACCAAGAAATCGACTGATTTCCCGCGCCCGCGACCGCCAACACCGCCAGGGGCTGGCTGTCGTGGATCTGCTGGATGATCCGTCGTAATCTATCCATGTTTATCTATCCATCTTTCATCCAGGGAGTAAGACCGGGAGTGGGGCCGATTTCGTTCATCAGCGATTTAGAGACCTCGATCTCGCCGGCGATCTTCCGGTCCCATTCCTCCATCCACTCGGCCGGCAACCTGCGCCGTGCCTCCCTCCACCAGAGGGGCGGTTCCCGGACCCCGGTATCACCCGAAGCATCACCCAGAATATCACCATCAACCACGTCCGCCAAAAAACAGGTCATGTCTCCGCCGTCCATGGCGTTCACCACGCGGCAATCCAGATACCCCCAGCACTCCAAGAGCAGGGGGTTGCCCGCCTCCCCCAACCGGAATGAGACGTCCTTCAATTTTTCCTGGTCCCGGCCCGAGACAAAACCGAAGCTTTTGATCAGGTCCAACTGGTCGAGGCGAAGAAAATTCAGCGCGAAGGCGCCGCTGTTGTAGATCATGCCGTGGCTGTGGTTGGTCTTGTATATCTGGAGGATGACCCGGGGCTTCTCGGGGACGATCGACGCCGCGCTGATGGCCACGGCGATCTGAACGTTGCTACGCTCTTGCCACCGGCTGGTGACCGCGGCTATGGGAGACCACAGGTTGCCCATGATGGGGGCGATGCGGCGGTATTCCATAAATCAACTGCCGGGAAGCATTTACTGGCCCAAAGATATTAACATTTGAGATCGATATCTGAGGATATCAGCGTTTGAAGCCAGCGTCACCCGCCGGCAGTGTACCACCGCCATTTCCAGCCGGTCCAGCCTTGAAGTAAGCGGTGAGAAACCCGTGGCTACCAGTTTGGGGAGAAATCTTCCGCCGTGTTGTTGGTCAGCCGGCGCTGTTGGCTCCCGTCGGCGTTCATCACAAATATCTCCGACTGGCCGTACAACCTGGAAACGAAAGCGATCCGGTTGCCGTCGGAAGACCAGTCCGGGGCCAGATCGTCGGCTTCGTTTTTGGTCAGCCGCCTCTGATTCGATCCGTCCACCCGCATCGAATATATCTCCGCGCTGCCGTCGCGGAAAGAAACGAAGACGATGCTTCGAGCGTCGGGCGCCCAGTTGGGCGACAGATCGTCGGCCTCGTGCTGGGTCAACCTGGTGACTTCAACCCCATCTTGCCAGGTCCCGTTGGCCAGCTTCCGCAGGATGAACAAATCGGCATTCCCATCGTCCCAGCGCACGAATGCGATGTTCTTGCCGTCGGGAGACCATACCGGGTCCCGGTCGTCTCCGGCGGTGATCCGCACCAGGTTGACGCCGTCTGGATTGCGCAGCCAGAGGCCTTGCTTCTCGATCAAAAGCGCCGATGAGGGGCCTGATGAAAACTCCGGGGTACTTTCGCTGTAATACACCAGCCATTCCCCGTTGGGCGACCAATCTCCCAGAATGGCTTGGGTGTCATTGGAGGTGATCCTGGTGGCCCGCCCGCCTTCGGCGCTCATCAAATAGATCTCAGGCGCGCCTTCCTGTTCGGAAATGAACGCCAGGCGCTTGCCGTCGGGCGACCACCTGGGAAAGCTGTCGTCGCCTTCGTTGTGGGTGAGGCGGGTGATGGATTTCCCATCGGGGTCGGCCACGTTGATCTCCATGTTTCCCGCCTGGTCGGACATGTAGACGATCTGTTTACCGTCGGGCGACCATTGGGGATACAGGTCGCGGCTGTTGTTGTCGGTTATGAGGGTAGCTTCCCCCGTTTTGGTGTCCACGACCACTATTTCCGAGTCTCCGTCCGCCATCGTGACAAACACCAGCCGGTCGCCGGCCGAAGATGTACAAGCCGCCGCCAGCAATACCACTAAAGATATAGCCAGCAATCCCCATATGCGAGTTGTCTTGATAAAGATCATTCCGCCCACCACACGACTTGATTTAGGATTCGAAAGGCATTGCCAACGGGAGGATGGCAAGGTCATCCGCCTGTCGTTTGGCAAAACCCATGGGAGTTTTTGACTATTCTTAAATTATATCCAAATGCGCCCGCGTGTTGATTAGGCGGCTCGGCACGTTTTCGCCCAGATAATGCCGCCGGAGATGCGGCGCCGGAACGAGGCCGGCAGCAAGGCGGACGTCCGCATCGCCGTTGGACGAATCCAGCAAGAGCCTCACCGCCCAGACTGGTTCCTATCTCGGCTAGCCAATTCTTGACAAGCCGGTCAGGGTTATTTAGCATCCTGCTTTTACGATGATTGAAACGGGAGGCCGCACATGAAAGCCTTGATCGGAGCCAACCTGATCGACGGCACCGGAGCGCCAGTATTGATGGACTCCGCGGTGCTCATCAATGGGGACCGGATAGAGTCCGTGGGCCCCAGAGCCGCGGTGACGATCCCGGACAACACCGAGGTCATCGACGTCTCAGGGATGACCCTGTTGCCGGGGCTCATCGACTGCCACGACCACCTGGCATCCAAAGATTACCGGCTGGAATCCCGGTGGGGCCTCAACGAGCCGGGCTCTCTGGCTCATCTGCGCACCGCCAAAGCGTTGGAAGAGACCCTGGCCGCCGGTTATACCTGTGTCAGGGATGCGGGCGGCCTGGACGCAGGATTCAAGCAGGCCATCGAAGAGGGTCTATATCCCGGCCCGCGCCTGATGCTGTCGGTGGGCATCGTCACCCCCACGGGCGGATTGGCTGACCGGGTAAGCGGTTCAGGCCATCACAATCTTCATGATTCCGATCCCCGTCTCCCCACGGGCGTCGCCGACGGACCGGAAGCCGTACGGGCAAAGGTCAGGGAGATGGTCAGGGCCGGCGCCGACGTAATAAAATTCGCCACCACCGGCGGGGCCAGTTCGCGCCCCGGCCATGGCCCCATGGACATCGAGTTTGGTCCCGACGAAGTGAAGGCATTGGTCGAGGAGGCCAAAGCCCTGGGCCGGCGCACCATGTGCCACGCGGTGGGCGGGCCCGGACTGCGCATGGGCATCGCCCACGGCGCCGGGTCGGTGGAGCACGGGTGCTACCTGGCCGACGACCCTGACCTGCTCAAGATGATGGCGGGCAACGGGACCTTTTTGGTGCCCACCTTCGAGGTTTACGAGTTCCACTCCACCATCAGCGCGCCGCACATGGTCCAGCGGGCCAGCTCTCTGATGCAGGTCCATCAGGAGAGCTTGCACCTGGCCCTTTCGGCCGGGGTGAAGGTGGTGGCCGGCACCGACGCCGGGGGCTTCGTCCACGGCGACAACGCGCGGGAAATTGAGTTGTTGGTGGAGCGGGGCATGACCCCAATGCAGGCCATCCAAGCCGCCACCGGCTGGGCCGCCGAGTGCGTCGATCTAGCCAAGGACATCGGCACCGTGGCCGCCGGCAAGCTGGCCGACCTGCTGGTGATCGACGGAGACCCGCTGCGGGATATCGCGGTGTTGCGGGACCGGGAAAAGATCAAGCTGGTCATGAAGGGTGGCGAGGCCTTTATAAATAAGCTGCCCGCGGGCGTCCCCCACCCGGTGGCCTGACCCCGATTTAGATGTTCGATCGTCAGCGGTCCGGTAGCGCCTTCCCACCGGCAGGCCGATTGCCGGCCGCTGTCAGTCCATAGCGGTCCTGACACGCAAATGCGCTTTCACGTATTGACCCTATTTCCCCAGTCGTTTCCCGGACCGTTGGCCGACAGCATGGTGGGCATGGCCTGCAAGCGCGGTTTGATCACCATCGAAGTCACCGACATCCGCGGCTACACCCACGACGCCCACGGCACTGCCGACGACTACCAGTTTGGCGGTGGCCCGGGTATGGTGATGAAACCCGAGCCCATATTCGAGGCCGTGGAAAGCGTCCTGGCGCATTTCGAACCTGCGGACCGGGACAGTGCCGAGGTGGTCCTGCTATCTCCCCAAGGACGGGTATTCGATCAGAAAATGGCCGAAGATCTGGCCAAGGCATCTTCATTGGTGCTGATATGCGGCCATTACGCCGGGGTGGACGAACGTGTCCGGCAGCATCTGATCACCCGGGAAATCAGCATCGGCGATTTCGTGCTGACCGGGGGAGAACTGGCTGCCATGGTCATGATAGACGCCATCTCCAGGTTGGTGCCGGGGGTGGTGGGCTCCATGGAAAACGTGACCCAGGACTCTATCTCATCCGGTTTGCTGCAACATCCCCTGTATACCCGCCCCGCCCAATTCAGGGACCTGGGAATACCAGAGATATTACGCTCGGGACATCACGCCGAGATCGAAAAGTGGCGGAGGCGTGAATCTTTGCGCCGGACGCTGGAGCGGCGGCCCGACCTGCTGGAAACCGCACCGCTTACTCCCGAAGACCTGGAATATCTGGGATCACTGGGCTTTAGCCGCAGCAATGACGCCGCCGAAGGCCACCTCTAAACCCTGGCCAAGACCCGGCTGAATGCCTGCGCTTCCCCAAGCAAAGTCATGACCTTTTCGAAACCTGGGATCACGCCTTCTCGGCGCCATCGGCTGCGGAGTGCAGAGCGATATGAGCAAAGCAGATTTTAAATTCCACACCGGCCTCCGGGTAAGATGGATGGAGTGCGACGCCCAGGGCATCGTGTTCAACGGGTCCTACCTGAACTACCTGGAAGTGGGCCAGGCGGAGTATTTTCGCAACCTGGGGTTCAGCATCTACCGGATAGCCCAACGGGGTTACTTCGATAGCGCCGTGGTCTCCGTGACGGTGGAATATAAAGCGCCGGCCAGAGTGGACGATGAGATCGACATCTTCGTGGCGGTGACAAATATAGGCAATACCAGCCTGACGCTGGATGCCGAGATCTATCCGCAAAGCCCTCAAACCCCAGACCGGTTGTTGACCACCATTCATGCGGTATACGTGGGCTACGACGCCTCAACCGAAGCAACCCGCCCCGTCCCAGATGACATCCGGCGGCTGATAGGCCACTTCGAGTCCACCGGTGAAGTCCTGCCCCTGAGCCAGTTCCCCGAATTGGGGGAGGCTACCGGTTGAGAGACCATCCCGGCGCAGCGAAGACCACCGCCGGTTGACGGAAACCGCCACTGAATTTAGACTGGGATAGCCATCAGCGTTCAGCCGTCAGCTATCAGCTTTCGGCAATCAGACCCAGGCGGCGATAGACCATTTGGCAAGGCAGCGTATTCGCTGCTGGGTCTTATCTGGGTTTCGACGGGCTGCGGCGACGACTTATGAATAAACAATGCTGAGCGCTGATAGCTGAGCGCTGATAGCTGAAGGCTGAAAGCTAGCAAATGGCCCGAATATTCGACCTGCACATCCATACCACCAAGGGGAGCAGCGACAGCAGTCTCTCTCCCGAAGATTTGATTCTGGAAGCGGAAGGCCTGGGATTGCGGGGCCTATGCCTTACCGAGCACAGCGGCCCGTGGGACCGCCACGAGTTCAAGCGTTTCGCCGACCAACACAGCGTGGTCTTGATTCGGGCGGCCGAGGTGGAGACCGACATGGGCCACATGTTGGCGTTCGGCGTGGACCGGTATCAGTCCGGGTTTCATAAGGCCGAAACATTGTCGAAAGCGGTCAGGGCCATGGGCGGTTTCGTGGTGTCGGCCCATCCGTTCCGGGCGGTGTTGAGCCAATCGGTCAGGGCCCGGGCCCTTTTGTACCAGGGTGAAGGTGACGTGATCCCCCAAACTCCCGAAGATGCTATGGGACACCCGGTGTTCAAGCTGGCCGACGCCGTCGAGGTCGCTAACGGAGGGACCGCCGACGATGAAAACGCCTTTGCCATGAACGTGGCAAACCTGCTGGGCATGCCGGTGACCGGCGGCAGCGACGCCCATTCGATCCACGGGATCGGCAAGTTCGTCACCGCGTTTCGAGACGAGATTGCCAATGAGGCGGAATTCCTGGCCGCTCTCCACGCGGGAGCGTTCTATCCCGCGGTGGGTCTACGGTCGGGCCGCCTTCGTCCATATACCCTGACCGATAAGCCGGATTGATGCGGCGTTGGGAAACTCTAAGTGACTATCAACCAACAACGATCAACCAACAACGATGGTTCGACAAGCTCAGGACGAACGGAGCAAGCCGCCTTTTCCGTTCGTCCTGAACCTGTCGAAGGATGGTCCATTGTGGTTCGACCGTTTTAACCCGTGTTCTTGGCGCCGGTACGGGGCAATCCCTCGTAGCAGCGCAGGATGTCTTGATTCAGCCCAGTGATGCCAGGGCAGATGGGATGGGAGTGTAATGGGGCTAATGTATCGGCCGCCGGATCCTTTGCAGCAGGTCCACGTGGCCCTCGATCTGGAAACCACCGGCCTTGATTCAAACAGAGACGCCATCATCGAGATCGGCGCGGTCAAGTTTCAGGGCGATGAGGACATCGACACCTTCCAGACCTTTATCAAACCGGACCGGCCAATTCCCGACTTCGTCCAGCGCCTCACCGGCATCTCCCCCGACCAGGTTAGCCGGGCGCCCCTGTTTTCCAGCGTATCCCGGGATCTGCAAGACTTCATCGGCAGCAGCCCGGTGATCGGTCACAACGTGTCCTTCGATCTCCGCTTCTTGGACAGCCACGACCTCGCTCTGGCCAATACCTCCTACGACACTTGGGATTTGGCGTCGATATTGCTCCCTCGCACCACCCAATATTCCCTGGGCTTTTTGGCATCCCATTTCGGCGTGGTTCACGACCGGGCCCACCGGGCCCTGGACGACGCCAAGGCGACCCAACATATTTTTCTAGCTTTGTTGCGGGAGGCGGCGGCGTTGGACCCCGGCCTTCTGGCCCATCTGGCCAACCTGGCCCAGCGCAGCAATTGGTCCATTGCCCCGCTCCTCTTGGGGTTGGAACGGGCTGGCAACGGACCTGAGGCCACGCCCACGGTCTTCGGTCTCACCGGCTTGGACCTGGAGAGCATCGGCTCCCGGCTGGGGCGGGTGGAAAAACGCCGCGCCGAACCCACGCTGGCCTCGCTGGACGAGGATAAGATCAGCGGCCTTCTGAGCTCCGATGGTCCCTTCTCCAAGGCCTTTGAGGGGTTCGAGTACCGGCCGGAGCAGGAGCAGATGTTGGCGGCGGTGACCAAGGCCATCTACCAGGGCCAGCACCTGGTGGTGGAGGGCGGCACCGGCGTGGGCAAATCAATGGCCTACTTGCTGCCCGCCGCTTTATTCGCCGTGTCCCAGGGCCAAAGGGTGGTTATCTCCACCAACACCATCAACCTCCAAGAACAGCTGATGAGTAAAGACATTCCCGCCATGATCCACGTTTTGGAAGAGGCCGGCCTGGTCAGCCGGGGAGTGATCAAAGCCGCCCAACTGAAAGGCCGCACCAACTACCTTTGCCTCCGGCGCTGGAATTTCCTGGCCTCGGCCGAATCGCCCAGCGTAGACGACGCGAGGCTGCTGGGCAAAACTTCGGTCTGGCTGCAGGACACCGTCAACGGCGACCGGGGAGAGATAAACCTGTCCGGACGCGACGCCTTCACTTGGAGCCGGATATCGGCCGGCGAGGGTGGTTGGTGCCCTGGACTCCGGGACGGAAGCGCCTGTTTTTTGAGGACCGCCCGGGAGAGGGCCGAACAAGCCCATATCATCGTGGTCAACCACGCCCTTTTGATGTCGGACCTGGCCCGAGGCGGCAGCCTGATCCCCGAGTACCAGCATCTGATCATCGACGAGGCCCACAACCTGGAGGATGCCGCCACCCGCCAGTTGGGGTTCAAGGTCGGTCCCGATAGCCTGGACGACACCCTGGAGTCCCACGGCCGTCTCATCACCCAGTTGCGCCTGGCCATGGGCGCCGAAGGTATGGCGTCGCCCGTGCGGCAGGAAGCGGAGAAAGTGGTTGGCGAGGTGGAGGGCGCCGCGCCGCGGCTAAGAGAAGTGTGGGCCCGGCTTTGGACATCGGCGGAACGGTTCTTCGGGGAGGACCGGAAAGGCCGGGGGGACGGCCAAGACACCGGCCAATCCCTGTTGTTGACCCAGGCCGGTTCGCCCAGCGGCGGCAGCCGGGACGGCCAGAAATGGGCCGAATTGGCCCTGGACTGGGAGAACGCCGGCGCGGTGCTGCAGCAGACCGTGCAAGGCCTGGACCGCATGGGCCGTTTCCTGCAAACCGATCCGTTCTCAGCGGCCACGGACGGGCCGGCCCTGGCCATGGAGGCGGGCAACATTCAGGACAACCTGGAGCAGGTTCGCGTCCAGCTGGACTCCATTTTAA
>JADFPM010000002.1 GCA_022562335.1 Chloroflexota bacterium | reverse complement strand
TTGACCATGTCATCTTCCACGACTCCGTAGCTGATCTGGCCGTGGGCAAGATACCTGGCGAATTTCATGCGACTCTCCTAGATCGCCCAATTAGGCGGTTGACGCGGCCTCGTGTTCCACGACCTGCCGCGCGACGGCGTAATTCTATCGGGTTTGCACCACCTTGGCTACCGGTGGGATCAGGCGTGAATATCCCAATGGACCGGCGAAAGGCGGCGATAAAAAGAAAGGGCGCGGACACCATTGCCCACGCCCTGACTTGGGCAAGCCCAGCGGATTTATCGGCGGTCAGCTTTCGATTACCAGTTTCCCGAAAAAGTCCCGTTGATCCATGACCCGGTGGGCTTCAGCCACCTGGTCCAGGGGGAAAACCCGGCCAACCACGCCGCGGAGCGCCCCATTGTTGACCACTTTCATCATGTCTACGAAGGTGCGCTGGCTGCGTCCGCCGCTGCCCATAAGGTGCAACGGCCGCCCGTGCAGAATGGACAGGTCCATGTTGGTCCGGGTCCCCGAGGTCACCCCGGTGATCACCAGGCGGCCTCCCTGTTTCATGGACAGCAGGTTTTCCTCCCAGACGTCGGCGCCCACGCAGTCGAGCACCAGGTCGACGCCCTTGCCATCGGTCAGCTCTTTTACCCGCTGGCTAAAGTTGGGGACCTCCCGGTAGTTGATCACCTCGTCGGCGCCCAACTCCTTGGCTTTCTCCAGTTTCCAGTCGCTGCCTGCGGTGGTTATGACCCGGGCGCCAAACATCTTGGCGATCTGAATGCCCATGCTCCCCACGCCGGAGCCCGCCGCCTGGATCAGAACGTCGTCCCAGGGCCGGATCTGGCCCTGGGTAACCAGGCAATGCCAAGCGGTGTGGCCCACGATGGGGATGGCCGCGGCTTCGGTGAAGCTCATGGAATCGGGTATCTTATGGGCGTTGCCGGCAGGGGCGGTGACGTATTCGGCGTGGCCGCCGTCCAGGTCTACGCCGATACGCAGTTGGGTGGGGCAATATTGGTCCAGGCCCAGGCGGCAGTTCTCACAATGGCCGCATTTGATCCGGTTGTCCAATATCACCCTGTCGCCCACCTTAAGGCTGGTCTCGGCGCCGGGGCTGACGGTGACGACTTCTCCGGCCACGTCGCACCCCAAGATCCTGGGAAGGGTTCCTCGATAGCCGCCGCCGGCCCGGACGTTCAAGTCCAGGTGGTTCAAGGCGCTGGCATGCACCCGCAGCATCACCTCGCCGGGGGCAACCTCCGGATCGGGCCGGTCGCCGTGGATTAGCGCCTCGGGGCCGCCGTGTTCGCTGATGTAAACTGCCTTCATGGATTCGCCTCCTAGTCGTGATGTGGCCGCGGGCCTTCGGCCGGCGGGTCATTGCGCGCCAGCTCAATTCCGGTGTGCGGAAAAATCTACCGAATCTTAATCCTGGGCGGCACGGGCCGTCAAAGATATTGGACTCCGTTGACTGGGCCTTGCAGCGTCGGCTACACTTCCGCCAAATCGGACCCCGGCAGAATCTGGGTTTATCCGCGCCGGCGGGCAAACCTCTTGGAGATGGAAATGAGCCTTCCCGAGTTTGAGATCACCGGTCAAAAAGCGTTGGTGGTGGGCGCGGGCCGAGGCATCGGCAAAGGTATCGCCCTGGCCTTGGCCGAGGCCGGCGTAGATGTCGCGATCGTGGGTTTCACCCCCACCCATGTCGCCAAGGTCGCGGAGGAGGTCCGGGCCATGGGCCGGTCGGCGCTGCCGTTGAACGGCGACGCCACCAAGGCGGCCGATATGGATGAGATAGCGCGCCGGACCCTGGCCGAATTTGGCCACGTGGACATTCTGGTCACCTGTGTCGGCGATTCGATACGCAAACCCGTGGTGCAATTGCCCGGCAGCGACACGCCGGGGATGACCGAAGAGGAATGGCATCACGTGGTGAATATCAACCTTACCGAGGCTTTTCAAGGTTGCCGCGCCATGGGCGCCCACTTTTTGGAGCGGCGGCAGGGATGCGTGATCAACGTCTCCGGGTGGGCCTCATTCAGAGGACGGGCGCTCTCGTCGGCCTATGATGCCTCCAAAGCCGGGGTTATGCGGTTCACCGAGAGTTTGGCCCAGGAATGGGCCCCCTACGGGATACGGGTGAACGCCATCGCACCCGGGTCGTTTCCCGACCCCGATCAGATGTCGGCGGAAGCCTATCAAGCCAGGGATGAAGCGGCCAAGGGTACGGTCCCCCTGGGCCGGGTGGGACGGTTGAAGGAGCCGGGATACCTGGCGGTTTTCCTGGCGTCACCGGCGGCCGCCTATATCACCGGCCAGACCTGGGCGGTGGACGGCGGCGTAAGCATCAAAACCCCCTAGTACGCCCCTGGAAACCCCTTTTGTATCGGGCAAGCGGGGAAAGCCCAATGGTTTTGATTCATGGGGCTTGTTTGCGTTCACGTGCGCCTCAAAGCTTGGCAAACCCTAGGTGGAGAGGACGGAGCAGGAAACCGTAGTCTCGGGATTCGTTGGCGCCGGGATGTGTGAAAATTCCCAAATGGGGTTAACCGTAATTCGGCAAGACGTTATTGGGCGTTCCGTGGCGGATGGGAGGGACCGGACCTGAACCATGACGATTCAGCCAATGACATTGCTTTAACGAAAACCCATATTTAAAATCGAATAAAGGCCCTCTCGTGGATATCGTGCGGGCGGGGACCGGGTAGATGGGTTTCCATCAAGGACGGCTGAATGGTTAACGTACTTATCGTAGAGGACGAGGGACTTTTTCGGGACATGCTAAAGATATCCCTGGATTCGCTGGATGACATGGAGGTGGTGGGGGCAGTGTCCGACGGCGAATCCGCGATCGAGAGCGCGGACCGGCTTAATCCAGATGTCGTCCTGATGGACATCGAGTTGGGCAGCGAGCCCAATGGGATCGCCGCAGGCAGGGCGATCAAGGAAGCCCATAACGATATGGGCATGATCATCTTGTCAGCCCACAAGGAGCGGGAGTACCTCAACCTGATCGCGGCCGAAGAATATTCCGGGTGGTCGTATCTGCTGAAGCAATCGGTGAGCGACGCCGGCGCCTTGGTGAGAGCCATCGAAGGGGCCGCATCCGGTTTGGTCGTCATGGACCCCACGGTGGTCAACGGCATGAAACCGCGCAAGGGCTCCCTTACCGCCGGCTTGACGCCGCGGCAACAGGAGGTGCTTACCATGATGGCCCAAGGGTATAATAATTCCGCCATCGCCGAAAAGCTGGTGCTGGGCACTAAGTCGGTTGAAAACTACATCAACGCGATCTATCAAGAGCTCACTCTCAGCCACAATGGGCCACTCCATCCCCGGGTACAAGCCGTCTTAAGCTACATCAGGGACAGCGCCTAGCCCCTGACCCCTGACCGTTAGCTTTGGCCGAGCAGCCGGAACCGGCGTGGATCACCGATAAGGCCGGTGGCCCAGGAGTGGGCCGTGTCACGTGCCAAGGCGGATTTAGCCGTTAGCGTCCAGGGGCTGGAGAAAAGTTTCGGGGATTGGCCGGTTCTCTGGGATTTAGACCTGACCCTTGATTGGGGCGAACTGCTGGTGTTGTTCGGCCCCAACGGTTCGGGCAAAACCACCCTGCTTAGAATACTCTCCACCCAGGTCAGGCCCGATTCCGGGGCCGTCTCCATCGCCGGTTTTGACCTGAAGCGGCAGGCCACCCAGGTCCGCCGGTGCGTGGGTGTGGTTGGGCACAACACCTTCCTCCACGGCGATCTCACCTGCTTGG
Source organism: Chloroflexota bacterium (assembly GCA_022562335.1). GTDB lineage: Bacteria > Chloroflexota > Dehalococcoidia > Lucifugimonadales > UBA3495 > Io17-Chloro-G2. The sequence goes on along the minus strand of JADFPM010000002.1, from coordinate 29,150 downwards.
AAAACCTGGTTTTCTACGGAAGGCTGTTTCGCCTGCAAGACCCTCGGAAAAAGGCCATGGAGATGCTTGCCCAGGTCGGCCTGGAACACCGGGCGGGCCATCGGGTGCGCACCCTTTCCAACGGCATGCAAAGAAGGGTTTCCCTTGCTCGTGCCCTGCTGCACGACCCGCGGCTCTTGCTTTTGGACGAGCCCGAGGTTGGCCTGGACGGCCCTTCGGTGGCCATGTTGGGTGATTTGATAACCCGGTGGACTGGGTCCGGGAGGTCGGTCGTGATGACCACCCACAACCTGGAGTTGGTTAAATCGTGGCCGGGCTCCCTGGGGCACATGACCAACGGAAAGGTCCGTATCGGCGAAGACCGACCCCTGCCAACCGGCGAGACGGAGACCGGACGGTGACGGCATTCATCCAGCCCATCCTGGTTCTGTTTTGGAAGGATATCCTCTTGGAGATCCGGTCCAAGGATCTGGTGATCTCCGTTGGGGTGTTTGGGCTGCTGGTGGCGGTGATCTTCAACTTCGCTCTGAACGTGTCATCTGAACAGATCGCCACCCTGGCGCCGGGGATCCTATGGGTGGCTTATTCTTTTGCCGGCGTCTTGGCTATGAACCGGACCTTCGTGCGGGAGAAGGAACAGGGGGGTCTGGAGGGGCTGCTTCTGGCGCCGGTGAGCCGCGATTCCATCTTTCTGGGAAAGGCCCTGGCCAGCTTCTTTTTCATGCTGCTGGTGGAGTCGGTGCTGCTCCCCGTATTCGCCGTCCTGCTGGGATTTTCCGTCCTGTCGTGGATATTGGCGGCAACCATCGTACTGGCCACCCTGGGTTTTGCCTTGGTGGGCACGCTATTTTCGGCCATCGCGGTCCAGACCCGGTCCAGGGAGTTGATGCTGCCGGTGTTGTTCTTTCCGGTGATAATGCCGGTGATCATTGGAGCGGTGCAGTTGACCACCGTGGCCGTTGGCGGGGAAACCAGCGTGGGATTGAACCGGTGGCTGCCGCTATTGGGCATTTTCGACGCCTTGTTTCTGGTAATATGTCCATGGGTTTTTTCGGTAGTGACGGAGGAATAAACCGGATGGTTGCACGGGCAGGCGAATCGGAAGGCGCTGGTCAGGTTAGGAAAGACCGCCATGGCGCCAGATATGGCTTCCGCCAGTTGCTTTTAGTCTTGGCCGGAGTGTTGATCTTGGCCGACCTGTACCTGATGCTGATGGTTGCCCCCACCGATTCCGTCTTGGGCCACGTGCAGCGGATATTCTATTTTCACGTGCCCATCGCGGTCATGTCGTTCCTGGCCTTCTTCGTGGTCTTTTTGGCCAGCGTGGTGTTCTTGGTCAGGCGCAACCCGGTTTGGGACAGGCTGGCCCACGCGTCCGCCGAAGTCGGAGTGGTATTTGTGACCCTCGCCCTGATCACCGGCGTCATTTGGGCCCGGCCGATCTGGAACACCTGGTGGACCTGGGAACCGCGTCTGACCACCACCCTGATCCTTTGGCTGATCTACGTGGCCTACCTGATGATCCGCTCCTACGCTCCCAGCCGGCAACAGGGGCAGATCTACGCCGCGGTGGTGGGCATCGTGGGTTTCGTAGATGTCCCCATCGTCTACTATTCGGTGATCTGGTGGCGCTCGATCCATCCCTCGCCGGTGGTGGGGCCACTGGCCGGGGCCGGCTCGCTGAACTCGACCATGTATGGCGTGTTGTTATTTTCCTTCCTGACTTTCCTGGTCTTTTTCGCCTATCTGGTGGCCGAGAGGATGTCCATAATGGATTCTGAGGACCGGTTGCGGCAAGTGAGGTTAGCCCTGAGAAGGTCTCAGGCGGAAACCTAGCCCGCCGGTGTGGTGATCTATGCCATTTGCGTTGCTACAGATCCAATTGCTGCAAGTCCAACTGCCGCCGGAGAACCTTCCATACCTATTCGCTGCCCTCGCGGTGAGTTGGGCGGTTTTCTTCGTATATGCTTTCTGGATCTCCCGGCGCCAGCAAGACCTGCGCCGGGAGATCGAAGAGTTGAGACAGGCAATGGATGATGATTAGGGCTGGGTGAGGGCCGTGGCGATGAACGCAAGACCGTTTGAAGGCTGACGCCTGATCCAATTTGGGCTGATCGGCGTATAATTAAACAAGCATGGCAAGCCCGGCCATGATTCCCACCAAAAACCACGGGAGACAAACATTGGCCAGCGACTACGAAGACAGCGTTTCCCAAGACGAAGCGGAGGAATCCTTTGGCGCTTCGTCCAATACCAACCGCGTCCGGTTCTTGATACTGGGCACGGTGGTGGTGTTGTCGTTGGGGTACATGATATATGCCGCTTTCCCAGGCAACGCTCTTTATTTTTTGACCGTTAGCGAGTTCATGGAACGGGACGCGGTCCAAGACGGGCGCATATTGCGGGTATCGGGAAAGTTGGTGGAAGGTTCTTTCTTGCGGCAGGATCAGTCAACCCTGTCTCACTTCCAGTTGACCGACGAGGGGGCGGGGCTGGACGGACAGCAACTGAGGGCGTCCTATGTCGGCGTTCTACCCGACCTGTTCTTCAATCCCCATTCGGAGATCATCCTTCAGGGGAGTTATGGCACGGACAATGTCTTTCAGGCCGACGACATTCTGGTGAAATGCCCTTCCAAATTCCAATCGTTGGAAGAAGAACTGAGTGAGAGCGGCTAGGCGGTTACGGAGATTCGCTGGAGATCAACCGGTTTAACGCCGGCCCCGTATCTTTTCATACAAGTCGTTTTTGAAGGACGGCGGAAGGGACACCCTAGGAAGCCGGCCAAGCAAACCGATGGTGGTGGCCAGGGTTTCCACAAACGCGCGGCAGGGGCCGCAACCGGCCAGGTGGTTTTGTACTGACGCAAGTTTTTTTGAGGGCAATTGCTCCTCGATGTAATCCGACGACATGCGTTGGACATCGTCACAATCGACTTCCCCACGGTTAAATAACCTGCCAAACACGCCTAACACTTCATCGACTCCAGCTCTATGTTAGAAATCTTTCCATACTGACAACCACAAAATTAACAGCCGCGGGCAACTTGACGGCACGCCGGACTCACGGCCCCGGAACATCTCTTTTATGCTCCATTCACTTGTCTTCAGCCGTAATAGACAACTATATTCCTTTAGATGCACAATGTAGGTACTTTAGATGCACTCTGCCCGGAATTGGTAGGTTATGGAAGCCCAAGCCCAACTAGAATTCGAAAGCATTGTAGAGGAGTATGGCGACTTCGTATATAACTTGACCTACCGGGTATTGAGCAATCATGCCGACGCCGAAGAGGCGGCCCAAGACGCCTTTTTATCCGCGTACCGGAATTTCGAAAAATTCCGGGGCGAGTCCAAGGTGAGCACCTGGCTTTACCGGATCGCCGTCAACGCCGCCCTGATGAAGCTCCGCAAGGACAAAAATAAACGGACTTTGACCCAGTCTGGTTACGATGAAGTTCAACTGGTCAGCCCGGCGGAAGGGCCCGAGCGGCAGGCGCTGAACACGGAGCTAAGGGAACACTTGCAGGAGGGGCTGGATATGCTGGCCGACAACCTGAAGACCGCCGTGGTGCTGCGCGATGTTCAGGGACTCAGCAACGAGGAAGCGGCCGAGGCATTGAAGATATCGGTTTCATCGTTGAAGGCCAGGTTGCACCGGGGCCGGGTGCTGCTGCGCCAACACCTGCAAGGGTACCTGAGTCAACAGCAGCAGCAGGTATGAACGCCATGGGGACACGGGTTCTTTTGATCACGTATCCCAACGAATGACGTAGGGGCGAGTTTCAACCTCGCCCCTACCATACCATCGACGATTTCGATCTTTTATAGGCCTGGCTAGAACTTGAACGCGTCCATCAATTCGTCCACGCTCTTGGGGGTGGTCTTCTCCCACATTTGCTCCACTTGCTGGTCCAGGGAAAGCCGGCTTTCGTCATTGTAGACGACGCCAACGGGAATCCCGCCCTGTTGCAGCAGATCGTGGGCCGCAGCCTTGTCGCTGGGGTCGTGGTCTTCGGGGACATTCCACAACGTCGGCTCGATGCCCTTTTTGACGTTCCCCTTCAACTGTTCAAAGGTATCGTTGTAAGCGGTGCAGGGTGACTGAACGTGAATGATGGAGAAGCCGGCATGGTCCATGCCCTTGGTGATCAGATCAGCCAGCGGCCGGGGTTGGCTGGAGAAACCGGAGGCAATGAATGAAACGCCCAGAGTCAGGTACAGTTCAAGAGGGTTGATCTCCGACTCGATCTTGCCATAGGGGGTGGAACTGGTGATCACTCCCAATTGGGTTGTGGGTGAACTCTGGCCTTTGGTGAGGCCGTAAACCCCGTTGTCCATGATCACGGCGCAGATGTTCAGGTTCCTGGCCGCCTGTGGACCGATGTGCTCCGCGCCGATACTCAAGAAGTCTCCGTCTCCGGCCACCACCATCACGTTCAGGTCTGGGCGAGCCATCTTGGTGCCAAAGGCGATGGGTAGGGACCGGCCGTGGATGCCATGGAAGGCGTAGGGTTGGCTGCCCTCTATCAGGTGCACCAAGTTTCCCGAGCAACCGATGCCGGCTATGACCACGTTATTTTCCATGGGCAACCCGGTCTCTTCCAATCGGTTGATCATGGCAAATTCTATTGCCCGGCGGACGCCAAAGTCACCACAACCGGGGCACCATTTGAAGTCGTATTCCGGATTTTTCTTGCTCACGCCTTAACCATCTCCTTCCGGCGAGATTCGGTCATTTCCGTGACTCGTTTCACCAGGTCGCGCACTTTGAAAGGCAGGCCGGTATATTGGGTGATGGCCTCCGCCTTGACCCCTTGGGAACGGAGGATGGATGCGAATTGCCCCTGGTAATTCAACTCGGGGACAATGACCAATTCCTTCTGTTTTAGCTCTTCCAACAGTTTGGGAGGCAACGGGTTGAGGAACATGGTGTAATACCAGGCCACCGGCACTCCGTTCTCTTTTAGTTGGTTATAAGCCTCTAAAGCGGGGCCTTTGGAGCCTCCCCAGGGCATGAAGGCTATTGCCTCTTCGGACTGGTCTTTTTCGTAATCGTCTTCTTCTAGAAGCTTGATCTTGCTGAACCGCCGCTCGGTCATCTGCACGTGGCGGGCCGGCAGGTGGGTTGTGTCGCCGAAGTCGTCGTGCTCGCTGCCGTTGGCCATGTAAGCGCCCGGGTTTCCTGGAATGGGCATGGGTGACAATTCGAAACCCGCGTAACGGCGGTAACCGTTGTCGCCGGTGTAAACCTTCCGTCCATTGACCTTGATCTTAGACAGGTCGGGGCGGGGGATATTTTGGACCCTTTCCGCCAAGGACATCTCGGTCATCAGCACCACCGGGCCCTGGTAACGTTCGGCCCATTCGATGGCTTTTATGGCGCCGAAGAAGCACTCTTCAACGGTACCCACGGCTATGATGGGCATTTTCACGTCGCCGTGGGCGGGGTACATGCAAGCCATCAGGTCCGATTGCTCGGTTTTGGTGGGGAGACCGGTGGCGGGACCTCCGCGCTGAACGTCCACCACCACCAGGGGGATCTCTGCGATCCAGCTAAGCCCAAGGCCCTCGCTCATCAGGGAAAAGCCGGGGCCGGCGGTGGCTGTCATGGCCTTTTTCCCGGCGAAGCCCGCACCAAGCAAGGCGGTGATGGACTCGATCTCCGAACTCACCTGGTAGGCGAACTTGCCCGGACCCACCAGGTTCCGCTCCATGTACAGCAGGATGGTGGTGGCCGGGGAGATGGGGTAGCCGGCGTAAACCTCCAAACCCGCCGCCAGAGACCCCAGGCAGATCGCTTCATTGCCCTTTAGCATCAATTGCTGGCCATCGGGGCGTACCGCGGGCGCCAGGTTTCCCAAGTCCAATCCGCTCTCGGCGATGTGTTCCCGACCTGCGGTGAGGGCCGCGATGTTGGATGTGATTATCTGGTCATCGCCAGCCCGGCCTCGGGTGAAGCGTTGGGTGACGAAATCCTCCAAAAATTCCTGGGGCATGTGCACCAGGTGGGCCAAAGCGCCGATGATGACCATGTTGGCGGCCCGGTTATTGCCCGTGGCCTTGGCGAGGTCCTGCACCGGAAGGCCAAATCCTCTAGAGTCTCCTTTAAGCTCAAACTCGTTGGAGTCGAAAATGATCACGCCGTCGGGGCGGACGTCTTCTTTGTGGGTATCGTAGGCATCCTGGTTAAAGGCGACCAAGACGTCCACGTCATCGCCGGGACTTAGGAGGTGGTCAACCGAGATTCGCGCCTGGGTCCAGGTGGGCCCTCCCAAGATCTGCGACGGAAAAGTGGCGAATGTCAGGGCGTGATAACCGGCTTGGGTGGCAGTCTGGGCGAGACCTTCCGCCGACGTGACCACTCCCTGGCCACCTTCACCGGCGAATCGCACGACAAAGTCACGCATTTCCATGTCGAAATACTCCCGGCCTTGTTAATGTCGATACCAGAGGCATAGCCTGGCCAACAAGTCTGGCCAGCAGGTAAGGGTGGGGGCTAAAACGGGACGGCAATGGGCCAGCGGCCGGAGCCAGGCGAGCGCATTTGAGGGTGGTTGTCATTCTGGTTTAAGGGAACGATCCTATTGGGCTGCACAAGCCTCGACGATACGGAACAAACAACGTCTTTGGCCCGATTTTACAATAACATCGCCAGCCTCGGAACCGTGGCTGGCTAGCTACAGAACTATAACATTACGGAATTTTGTTGTCAATGTAAATTGGCAGCACGTCGTTGTTTGAATCTTACACCGTATGCTAGAATCGATTTCATGACGGAAGTGAAATATTGGGCGGCATTGAGCCGGGTCCCCAAGTTGGGGACGGTTCGTTTCCGCAAGCTGGAAGCATATTTCGGCGACCTGAAACATGCTTGGAATGCCGGTTTGGCCGACCTAAAGGCCGCGGGGATAGAGGCCGGGACCGCCCAGGAGATAGTGGCCGCCCGGCCGCGGGTGGACCCCGATGGGGAATTGATGCGCCTGCAGCAGGCCGGTGTAAGGGCCTTGACCTGGCATGATTCGGAATACCCGGCCAGGCTGAAGGAGATATCCGACCCGCCTCCTGTGTTATACATTAAGGGTGCGTTCCAGCCGGCCGACCAAAGGTCTTTGGCCGTGGTTGGAACAAGGAGCCCCACGTCTTACGGGCGGGAGGTGGCCGCGAACCTGACGGGCGATCTGGCCAAAAACGGCCTTACCATCGTCAGCGGATTGGCCCGGGGCATCGACGGGATCGCCCACCGCGCCGCGTTGGATAACGGAGGCCGCACCATAGCCGTGGTGGCCAACGGCCTGGATATTTATTACCCCAGAGAACACGAACAGTTGTCCTGCCAGATCCAGGAACAAGGCGCCGTGGTTTCCGAATATCCCCTGGGCGTCCGGCCCGACCCCCGGGGGTTTCCCCGGCGGAACCGGCTGATCAGCGGCATGAGCCTGGGCACGCTGGTGGTGGAAGCCGCCGAAGGCAGCGGAGCCCGTTGGACGGTTTACCATGCTCTGGAACAGGATCGAGAGGTTTTTTGCGTGCCGGGCAGCATTTTCTCGCCGGCCAGCCGATTCACCAACCGCATGATTCAGGAGGGGGCCAAGTTGGTCTCCAGCCATACAGATGTCCTAGAGGAGTTGAACCTCACGGTGGTTACTCGCCAGCCTGAACTGCCGCTATTTCAAGAGTCCGAAGACCCTGAAGAGATGGCCCTGTTGAACCATCTTGATGGAGAACCGCTGCACATAGATGACCTGAGAAGAAACGCCGACTTGCCGATCACCTCGGTGAGCACGATGTTGACCATGCTGGAGTTAAAGGGCATGGTGAAGCAGGTGGGGTGCATGCATTACGTACGCATACGGGAGGCCGCTCCAGCTTATGGTGTCTAGATCTGTGACCGGAAAAACAACCCGCGGAAATACAAAGGGAAAAACCGCTCAAAGTGCCGGCCGAAAGACGGCTGCCAAAAAAACCACGAAAACCAAATCAGCCAGGGGTAAGACCTCTGCTGGAAGCAAGGTGCCGGTTTTAAAGGCGGCGGGTAAAAACTTGGTCATCGTCGAATCGCCGGCCAAGGCCCGCACCGTCGGCCAAATATTGGGCTCCAAATACGTGGTCGCTGCTTCGCAAGGGCATGTTCGTGATCTGCCCAAGAGCAAGTTGGGCGTGGAGATAGAGCAGGATTTTGAACCTTCCTACGTGGTGATGAAGGACAAGCAAAAGCTGCTCAACATGTTGAAAAAGGCCGGGGACGAAGCTAAAGAGATCTACCTGGCCACCGACCCAGACCGGGAGGGCGAAGCCATATCGTGGCACCTTCTGACGGCCGCCCAATGGCAAAACCGGCCCAACCCGCCCAAGCGGGTGGTCTTTCACGAGATCACCAAGCAGGCCGTGGAAGAGGCGTTCCAGCATCCCCGGGAAATCGACATGGATCTGGTAAATGCCCAGCAGGCGCGGCGGATCCTGGACCGGCTGGTGGGGTACCAGGTGAGTCCCCTCCTATGGAGACGGGTCCAGCGCGGGACTTCCGCCGGCCGTGTCCAGTCGGCGGCGCTGCGCATGGTGGTGGACCGGGAAGATGAGATCCAGGCCTTTGTGCCGGTGGAGTCGTGGACCCTGGAGGCCGAGCTTTACCGGGACGCCGATCCGGTTGACAAAAAGCACCTGTTCACCGGCGTCTTGCACTCGGTCAAAGGCGCCACAGGCAAAGGCGCAACAGGACGCCTGACCATCGATAAAGAAGAAGACGCCCGCATCTATCAAGAACAACTTAAAGACGCGGCTTACCAAGTTGCCGACGTCCGCAAAAGAGAGGTCCGTCAGAGGCCGGCGGCGCCCTTCACCACCAGCACCATGCAACAGGAAGCGGGGCGCAAGCTGAGGTTCACCGCCCAGCGGACCATGGCGGTAGCCCAACAACTGTACGAAGGCTTGATGGTGGGCGAAAAAGGTCAGGTCGGCTTGATCACGTATATGCGCACCGACTCTCCAAAGGCTTCGGCGCCGGCCATCGAGGAAGCCAGGGAATACGTGGCCAAACGATACGGCAAGGATTATGTGCCCGAAAAGGCCCGGGCGTATTCGACGCGGGCCAAGAACGCCCAGGAAGCTCATGAGGCCATCCGGCCCACCTCTATCGGCCGGACGCCGGACTCCCTGAAGACATATCTTTCCAAGGAACAGATGGACCTTTACAACCTTATCTGGGCCAGGATGCTGGCCAGCCAGATGTCTGATGCGCTGTCCGAATCCACCACCGTCGACATCGACGCCGTCTGCCAAGGTTCCAGCACTGTGTACGTGTTCCGGACCACCGGCTCGGTTTTGACATTCCCCGGCTTCCGGACCCTGTACCTGGAAAGCCGCGACGACGATGAGGACAATGAAGGCCGCCAGGCTTTGCCGGTCCTGGCCAAAGACGACGGCTTGGGTTGTGAAAAACTGGAATCCTTACAGCACTTCACCCAGCCTCCGCCCAAGTTCACCGAAGCCACGCTGATAAAGATGATGGAGGAAAAGGGCATCGGGCGCCCCAGCACCTACGCCCCAACCATCGGCACCCTGACCGACCGTAACTACGTGGTCAAGGAGCGGAACCGGTTGATTCCGACCACCTTGGGCACCACCGTCAGTAAGCTGTTGACCGAATACTTCGCGGACGTTATGGACCTGGATTTCACCGCCAAGATGGAAGAAGAACTGGACGATGTATCGCGGGGTGCACGGGATTGGGTGCCCATGCTCGGAGAGTTCTACGACCCGTTCCAAAAGGCCCTGGAGGCCGCTCAGGAGTCCATGCCCAAGGTTAACTTGGATGAAGAGACCGACGAGGTATGCGAATCCTGTGGCGAGCCTATGGTTATCAAGACGGGGCGGTTTGGACGGTTTCTAGCCTGCACCGGATTCCCAGAATGCCGCACCACCAGGCCCATTGTTAACAAAACGGGGGTTGCTTGCCCCAAGTGCGGCGGAGACATCGTGGAACGGCGTTCTCGAGGCCGGGGGCGGTCGTTCTTCGGCTGCTCCAAGTACCCCGAATGCGATTTCATCTCCAACCGGAAACCGGTGGTCACGCCTTGTCCCGAGTGCGATGGGCTTATGGTCGAATCTGGCCGGGACACGGTGGCATGCACCGTGTGCGACTGGACCGAAACGGTCGAAGACTCCGCGGCCGAAGATTCCGCGCCCGAGGATTCCGCGGTCAACGAATCATCCGTTGAGGCGGCGCCTTTTGACGGGTGAGCCCTCGAGGCGCTCGACGATTAGGCGTCAGGGGCCTCCAGGCCAACCGGGCCTTTTAAGGCGGTTCCCATGACGCCGGTAAAAAGGTCTGGCTCCCTAAATCCCACGCGTCAACAGGAGATTGCGGGCAATTCCCAACTGAGAGGTGTTGCCCAGTTCGATCTATTCGTGGAACGATACCCCGCCTATTTGCGCGGACAGCGCGGCCTTTCCGAGAATACCCTTCGTGTTTACCTGGCTGACCTTGCCTCTTTCCGGCGGTATCTGGATTTGGAAAGTTTGAGCTTGGCGAACATGGACCGGGCCATGCTCCGGGGATATCTGGCCTGGCTGGCCACCTCCGCTAGGCAGCCAACCTCCAATTCAACGTCCAATGGCGGGGCAAAAGATCCACGGCGCGGCAATCGGGCCACTGAACACGGATACGCCAGGGTCAGCATCGCGCGAAAGCTTACCGTACTGCGGTCTTTCTACCGGTTTTTGGTTCAGGAAGGATTGTTCCCCATCAACCCGCTGCCCTCAGGCCGCAGCTTTCGCGTGAAGGTAGAAAAAGCCCTGCCCCCGTTTCTGGGCCAACACGAGGTTGCCCGCTTGTTGGACGCTCCCGATGGGGAGGCCCCATTGGCGGACCGGGACCGGGCGATCCTGGAAGTACTGTATTCCTGCGGCGTGCGCTTGGCGGAGATTCAGGAGCTTGACCTGGGAAACGTCAACCTGACCCAGCGCCAGATACTGGTAAGGGGCAAGGGCTCCAAGGAACGCTGGGTCGTTTTCGGCCAGCCCACCGAAGACGCATTGCGCCGCTACTTGCAGGAATCCCGCCCAAATCTGGTGTCCAGCCATACAACCGCGCTGTTCCTAAACCGGTACGGTCAGAGGCTCTCCCGGCGCAGCATCCAACGAATGGTCAAAGGCTACGCCGCCAGGGCGGGAACCCGCACTGAAGTACATCCCCATACCCTGCGCCATACTTTCGCCACCCACATGTTGGAGGGAGGCGCCGACCTGCGGGTGATCCAAGAGCTCTTGGGCCATTCCAGCCCGGCCACCACTCAGATATATACCCACGTGACAAAACTGGAGGCCAGGACCGCCTACCTGAAACACCATCCTCTGGCGAGGGTTGCCCCGGCCGGGGTAACCGGTACTCGGGAAGAAACAGACAAAGAGATGAAGAAAGGGAGTAAGGGGCCATGACCAGGTTTCTTATTCTTAACGGGCCCAACATCAATATGCTGGGCCGCCGCGACCCCGCGGTCTATGGCGCAATGACCATGGAAGAGATCAACGGCCGGCTGGCCGAACTGGCTGAAACGCTGGGCGTGGATCTTGTTTTCTACCAGTCCAATTTGGAAGGCAACCTGGTAGACTGTATCCAGGAGAATCTGGGGAAAATAGAGGGAATCATTGTCAATCCCGGCGCGCTGACCCACTATGGGCTGACGCTGAAAGACGCATTGATCGACTCGGGTGTTCCGTTGATCGAAGTACACTTGAGTAACCCCCAAGCGCGAGAACAATGGCGGCGCGTCTCGGTGATCTCAGAGATAGCCCGAGGCCAGATTGCGGGGTTCGGATGGAGAAGCTATACTTCGGCCCTAGAGATGCTCACGGCGATGGTGCGGGAAGAAGGGTCTTAGAACGGTCTTAGTCTTAGAACGGTCTTAATGGAAGGAAGGGGCTAAATGAAACAGCGCTTGGACCGATTGGTGGAACGGCTGCCGGAAAAAGAGCTGGACGCGATATTGATTTCCGCTCCTGAAAACAGGCAGTACCTGTCTGGTTTCACCGGTTCCGCCGGGTACCTGTTCATCGCCAAGGGCACGGCGGTTTTGCTCACCGATTCCCGGTATACCGAACAGGCCACCCATCAAGCGCCGGATTTTAAGGTGGTGCAGATTCGCGGCGGCTGGGACTGGTTATTGGGACTGCTCAAGGAAAACGGGGTCCAGCGCTTGGGATTCGAAAGTCAAAACATGACGGTGGCCACTTATGACCGGCTGATAGAGGCCGTTAAAGAGGACTCCGGACTGGACAAGGTTTCCCTGGTGGCGGCCTCCGGGTTGGCCGAAGAATTGCGGATCACCAAAGACAAAGACGAACTGGCCTCGTTGCAAAAGGCCATCGACGCATCGGACCAGGCCATGGAAGCCGTTTGCCCCACCATCCGGGAGGGCATGACCGAACGCGAAGTGGCGTGGCGCATGGAGATGGCCATGCGGGAATTTGGCGCCGACGGATTAAGTTTTGACACCATAGTCGCCGCCGGGCCCAACGGGGCCATGGCCCACCATATGCCGTCGGATAAATCGATCTCCAAAGGCGAACCAATCGTCATCGACATGGGGGCTAGGGTAGACGGCTACTGTTCCGACATAACCCGAACGGTGGTGGTTGGAGAGCCCGACGATACATTCCGCAAGGTGTACGATATCGTGCTGGGGGCCCAACTCACCGCCATCAACACGGTGCGCCCAGGTATGAGCGGCGGAGAGTGCGATGAGCTTTCCCGCGGCGTGATCGCTGAAGCCGGGTATGGTGATAACTTTGGCCACAGCCTGGGTCATGGAGTTGGTTTGGCCGTCCACGAAAATCCCCGGGTGGCCCCCAAGTCCACCGACCCCCTTGAGCCCGATATGGTATTCACCGTCGAACCGGGGATCTACATCACCGGCTGGGGCGGCATCCGCATCGAAGACATAGTCGTCCTGGGCGAAAACGGGGCCACGCCACTGAGCAAGGCGTCGAAGTAGCATATGCCGGGAATCATCGCGCCAGTAAGTGAGGAGGCCGGGAAGAGGGAAATGGCATGAGCATCAACTTTAGCGATCTAAGTCGAGGCCTGGTCATAGAATTGGACGGCCAGCCCTGGCAGGTCATGGACTACGAACGGCACAAGATGCAGCAAAGGGCGCCCGTCACCCGCATCAAGCTCAAGAACCTGATCTCCGGAGCGGTGGTGGAGCGTACCTTTCAACGCTACGACACGGCATTCTCCGTGGCGGACGTGGACAACCGGCAGGCCCAATATCTGTACACCGACGGCGAGTTTTACCACTTCATGGATCAGGAGACATTCGACGAATACGAGTTGACCAAAGAGATCCTGGGTGCGAGCCTGGATTACCTGAAAGAGCAGATGGTCATCGAGGTTGTCTTCTATAAGGGCAACGCCATCAATATAAACCTGCCCACCCACGTAGAGTTGGAAGTCAAAGATACGCCTCCCGCCTTCCGTGGCGACACCGCTCAGGGAGGCAATAAACCAGCCACTTTGGAAACTGGGCTGCGTATCACCGTGCCCATGTTCATCACCCCCGGCACCGTCGTGCGGGTGGATACTCGCAACGGAGAATATACCGAGCGGGTAAGCTAGCGCCGTGGCAGTCTACACCGTCGCCCAGGTGACCGCTCACCTGCGGCAAAAAATGGAAGGCGACCCCCTTTTGGCCGACCTGTGGGTGGTGGGCGAGGCTTCCAACCTACGAGTTTCCTCCGCCGGGCACTCTTACTTCACCCTGAAAGATGAGCAGAGCGTGTTGCGCTGCGTCATGTTCAAAGGGCAACCCGGGTCCGAGTTGCTGACCGAAGGATCCGCCCTGTCGGCCCATGGGCACATCACCTTTTACGAACGCGGCGGCACCACCGATTTCATGGTCGACCTGGCCATGCCGGAAGGTCTGGGCGAACTGCATCTGGAGTTGGAACGGTTGAGGCTCCAGTTGGAGGAAGAGGGCCTGTTCGAGGATACCCGCAAACGGCCCTTACCCAAATTCCCCCAGGTGGTCGGGGTGGTCACATCCCCGGCGGGGGCCGTGTTCCACGACATCCAAAACGTCATCCAGCGGCGGTATCCCCTGGTGGAGCTGGTCTTGTCGCCCACCGTCGTTCAGGGTCCCAGCGCCGCGGAAAACATCGTGGCTGCGCTGGAAGCCTTGAACCGCGACGGCCGGGCGGATGTGATAATCGTCGCCCGGGGCGGCGGGTCCCTGGAAGACCTTTGGCCGTTCAATGAAGAAGCGGTGGCCAGGGCGGTCCACGCCAGCCGCATACCGGTGGTCAGCGCCATCGGCCACGAGACGGATTTCACCATAATCGACTGGGTGGCCGACGTGCGGGCGCCAACGCCATCGGCGGCAGCCGAATTGGTGGTCCCCGATAGTTGGGCGTTGCGCCGGGAGCTGGACGATTATCAGGACCGGTCTGGTATGGCCATGGCGTACCTGCTTCAAACCAACCGGGCCGAGGTGGCCAGGATGGTCCGACGGTTGGAAAGCGGATTGCCCGATGGAGAGACCTGGCGGCGGCGGGTGGATGACCTGTCTCGAATAGCAGGCACCGCCATGTCGGGCCGCCTCGCCCTGGCCAAGGGCCAAGTGGAAAGCATCCGCCTGCAGCTGGGCGCGCTGGACCCGATGGCCACCTTGAAGCGAGGATTTTCGGTCGTCCAAAAGGCCGGCTCGAATCAGGTCGTGACGGCCACCGCCCAGGTGGCGGCTGGCGATGGGTTGACCATCACCGTGACCGACGGGGTCATTCCAGCCACCGCCGACGGTGGAACGATGGCCAAAGCGCCCAAAACCCCGGGCAAAAAACGCCGGACCGCTCCACAAGGGGCAGGGATGAATCGGCTGTTGTAGGCGCACCGGAGTGATTCCGCCTCCGGGGTATTTCACCTCCCCAGCAGCTTAGGAGGGTAAAAACATGGCCGATGACCCCAGCAGCGAACCGGCGCTGGATGTCGACTCCCTTTCCTTTGAACAGGCATTCCAGCGGTTGGGCGAACTGGCCGAATCGCTGGACGCCGGTGGACTGACGCTGTCGGATGCCACCGACCGCTACGAACAGGGCATGGTGCTGGTGCATCGGTGCAACCAGCTTCTGGAAGCCGCTGAGTTGAAGATCACCAACCTAAAGGATTCCTACTCTCGGGGGCCGAATGACCAGGGCGGGCAAGACCCAGACGACCCAGATGCCGATGAACCGCCGCAAGATGAACTTTTGTTGTAGATGCCTATCCAAAAAGTGGTTCGACAAGCTCACCACGAACGGAGAGAGATTTTCTGCCGGTTCGTCCTGAGCCTGTCAACGGATGGTCTATTTAGGAAAGACGGATTCGAGATATATCCCAAATAGGCCGAGCCAAAAACTTTGAGACTGGGCGTGGCCACATCCTCTGCTCCAGTTCATAAGGGCATTGGAATCAACGTCACAACATCGCTAATATGGGGAGAGGGTTGGGAGGATATGCTAAGCATCGGGTGGTTTTCCACGGGAAGGGGCGAGGGGTCCTTGGGTTTGCTCCGGTTCGTGCAAGAGCGTATTCGGCTGGGCTGCCTGGACGCCCGTATAGATTACGTTTTCAGTAACCGTGAGCCGGGGGAGGCCGACGGCTCCGACCGGTATTTCCAATCGGTAAAAGAGTACGGTCTCCCTCTGGAGACCCTTTCATCGGCCAAATTCCGTAAGGGCAAGCGCGGCCCATTCGCCCAGCATCGGGAGGAATTCGACGTCCTGGTGATGGAATGCTTAGATGGCTACCGGCCCGATATCTGCGTGTTGGCGGGTTATATGCTCATCGTCGGTGGCGCCATGTGCCGCCGGTATTCCCTATTGAATCTCCACCCTGCCCTGCCCGACGGCCCCACCGGTACGTGGCAGGAGGTGATTTGGGACCTTATGGCAAGCCGGGCCCAGCAAACCGGGGCAATGGTGCACCTGGCCACCGAGGACGTGGACCGGGGACCGGTGATTTCCCACTGCACTGTTCCCATCACCGGCGAAGACTTCGCCTCCCATTGGCGCGAATTGTCAGGGCAAGACCTGGGACAAGTGAAAGAGTCGCATGGTGAGGATTATCCCTTGTTCCAACTGATTCGGCAGGCTGAGTACCGGAAGGAACCGTACCTTCTATCGGAGACACTGCGGGCGGTGGCCGATGGCAGGGTGCAGATCAAAGACGGACAGGTGCTTGACCAAGCGGGCCGGCCATTGGCAGTGAGCTCGCCTGGCGGTCTGAGGTTGGACCAGGAGATCGATCGTGCCATCGGCCGCGATCTGGCCCGGCCTTAGGTCACGATCGAACCATAGGCAGGCTCTACCCCAGGGTCAGGCGGATTTAAGCTCCCGGTCCAGCGAGAGGTTGAAACTTTCCCCGCTTTTGGTCACCAGCGTCGGGGTATTATTCCCTTCGATAACGTCCCTGTCGACCACGCAACGGACCACGTCCTTCAGGGAAGGAAGCTCGTACATCACGTCCAGAAGCGCGCATTCGATGATATGGCGGAGACACCGGGCGCCGGTGGGATGGCCCACGGCGCTGTCGGCGGCGGCTTCCAGGCTGTCTTGGGTGAATTCCAGTTCCACCCCGTCGATGCTGAATAGCTGCTGGTATTGCTTGATGATGGCGTTTTTGGGCTCGGTCAACACGCGCATCAGAGCGTTGCGGTCCAGGGGCTCCAGGGCCACCGTCACCGGCAGCCGTCCCACCATTTCCGGTATAAAGCCGAACTCCAGCAGGTCTTGGGGCACCATTTGGCTAAGGATGCTGTTCTGGGTTTCCTCCTGGATCCGGCCGCCGGCCAAGAATCCCAGGCGGGACACCCCCGAGGCCAGCCTTCGGGATACGATCTCTTCCAATCCGTCGAAGGCGCCGCCGCAGATAAAGAGAATATTCCTGGTGTCTATCTGCAAGAACTCCTGGTGAGGATGTTTGCGGCCGCCCTGGGGAGGGACGTTGGCGACGCAACCTTCGATGATCTTCAAGAGCTCCTGCTGGACTCCTTCGCCGGACACGTCCCTGGTGATGGACCGGTTTACGCCCTCTTTGCGGGCTATCTTGTCCAATTCGTCGATGTAGATGATGCCATTCTCGGCCAGGGACACGTCCCAGTCCGCAGCCTGGATCAGCCTCAGCAAGATGTTTTCCACATCCTCGCCCACGTAGCCCGATTCGGTCAATGAAGTGGCGTCACATACGGCAAAGGGTACATCCAAGGTGTGGGCCAGGGTTTCCGCCAAGAGGGTCTTGCCGCAACCGGTGGGGCCGATCAGGAGGATATTTGCTTTCTCCAGTTCGACGCCGGTTGGATTGGCATCATTCCAAATACGTTTGTAATGGTTGTAAACGGCCACGCTCAGGATTTTCTTGGCTTTTTCCTGGGCCACCACATAGGCGTCCAGGTTGGCGTTGATGTCCCGAGGGACCAAGGGAGACTTCGTTTCCGGTTCCGCCGGGGGCGGTGGCGGGTCTTCTTCCATCAATTGGTTCAAGACCCGAATGCATTCGTAACAGACCGCTGACCGGCCTTGGCCGGCCACCACCAACTGGGCAGGCCTTTGGCTCTTTTCACAAAATGAGCAACGCGAAATCCTGGGCCCGTTCCTACCGTTGGCCACCACACACCCCCAGAGCTAGGAAATATCCGGAAATCATCCCGGAGTCAAACCCAGAATAAAACCCGGAGCTGACCCGGGAACCACTTTAAGAAGACTTCTCCTTCTTTTCAGCATTATCAGAATTAATTTTAGCCGGGGATTTGCCCAGCAACTCGTCCACCAAACCGTATTCTACGGCTTGCTCGGCCGACAGGTAGTAATCGCGGTCGGTGTCCTGGGTGATCTTCTCGTAGGTTTGCCCGGTGTTTTCCGACAGGATGGTGCGAAGCTTGTCCTGCAGGCGGAGTATCTCCCGAGCGGCGATCTCGATGTCGCTGGCCTGGCCCTGGGCGCCGCCCATGGCCTGGTGCATGTGAACGGTGGAGTTGGGCAAGGTATAACGTTTGCCCTTTTGTCCGCCGGCCAGCAGCACCGTGGCCATGCTGGCCGCCATGCCCAGGCAGATGGTCGAAACTTCGGGACTGATGAGCTTCATGGTGTCGTAGATGGCGAAACCGGAGCTGATGACGCCTCCAGGGCTGTTGATGTAAAGATTGATGCCTTTATCGGGATCCTCTCTCTCCAGGTACAACAACTGGGCGATTATGGTATTGGCCACGTTGTCGTTGATGGGGGTCCCCAAAAAAATGATGCGCTCTTTGAGCAGCAAAGAATATATGTCGAAGGCCCGCTCACCCCTGGGGCTGGTCTCGATGACCATGGGGATGATATTTTGGGGGATGAAGATGCCTTCATTGCTTACCGGCTGGGCGTTTTGGCCATTGATGTCGCTAAAGGGGTTGAAAGGGTCAGCTGGCATTAGGGTCTGCTCCTTGTTGGTCCAGGTCAGGTTCTGGAGTGGTGATTTCTTCGGCATCCTGAGGCGGCTCGGGCTCGCCGCCGGCTTCGGCGTTTTTCACTGCGGCTTCGCCCTGGAAGATCTCCACCAGCCGGGCCATCACTTTCCGGTTCAACAGCGACGAACGAAGGGACTCTCTGGAACTTTCAGTGGAGAAGATCTGCCGTATCGTATCTTCTGATTCACGGGAAGAAGCCGAGACGGTATCTATCTCTGTATCGATCTCCTCGTCGGAAACCTCCAGGCCCTCTTCCTCGGCCAACTTGCGCAGCACCAGGTAGCTCTTGAGCCGTTCTTCAGCCTGGGGACGTATTTGCTCTTGCCATTCCTCCGGAGTTTGGCCTAAGTGACTGAGGTAGGTGTCCATGTCCAAGCGCTGGCTGCGTATGGCGCGTTCCCGGTCTTCCCGGATCATGTCCATTTCCCGTTGATAGACCAGGTCGGAAGCTTGGATCGAGGCGGTCTTCAACAACTCTTCCATACCGGCCTGTTCCAAGCGGCGGATGGCGGCCGATTCGCCGTCGGCTATCAGCCGGGTCTCGACGTCTTCCCTCAGGGCTTCCAGGCTTTCGTAGCCATCGCGAATCCCTTTGGCGAATTCGTCATCCAGTTCCGGCAGGTTCTTTTCCTTTATGGAAAGGACCTCTACCAAAAGATCGCATTCCTTGCCAGCGTAATCCCCTTGGGGGGAGTCTTCTGGGATATTGAGGGTGAATTCTTTCTCTTGGCCTTCGGTCATTCCTTCTAAATGAACCGAAAAACCGGGGATGGGCAGGGGATTCTCCAACTCGGGAAGGAAGTCGATCCCTTCGTCTTTGATGACTTGTTCTCCAAGAATGGTCCCGGTGACATTGAGGTTCAACAAGTCACCGAATTTGGCAGGGCGGTCCGCAGGCTCCCAGGGAGCCGACTCTAACCGAAGTTGCTCCAAGACCTCCGCCACCTCCTCTTGGGTGACGTTCACCTCATCTTTGTCCAGCCGGATTTCCCGGAAGTTACCCAGATCCACGATGGGCTCCAGCGGCACCACTGCCTTGAACGAAACGGGCTCCACTTCCAAGATTTCCAGTTGGGGTTCGGCGAAAGCCTTAAGGTCTTCGTCCTTTAATACCTGGTCCAGGGTCTCGGGAATCATGAATTCCAGGGCTTCTTGGACCAATGTCGCGCGCCCCACGTGTCTTTCGACTATGGAGCGAGGAGCTTTACCAGGCCGAAAACCGGGGATTTGGATGCGGCTGACAAGTCTGCGGTAGGAACGGCCGATGAAAGGTTCTTCATCGTCCGAATCCATGGATATGTTAAGGGTGATCTCGGTGGGGCTTTCCGACTCCTTGGTGACGTTCACCGGCAATCTTCTCCGATGTTCACAGTCTACAACCGGCTTTCCCCAGGTACGGAGCGAGGCCAGCTTGCGGTGGTTCAAGTATAGCATAGTCACGGACCCCTTAGAAGGTGGCGAGGCGCGTGGGGGTGGCCCCGCCGGCGTTTGAAGCCGACCGGGAAAGCGGGGTCGTATTTTGGGGCGAATTTTAAATATTGATTAAAATCCGCCCAAAATTTCGTTGACATAAACAAGGGCCGGTTGGTACCTTGGCTATATCGTTTTGTATTGCGATTTGGGGCAGATGGGTAAAACCTCTCCCTGGGACGTTGCCGCTGCAGGCTGGACTGCCGGTCATGCTGCGGCCAACTCGGCCCTCCCCTAAAGTTATTTGGGCGGCCGCTGAATCCTGGTTCACAGGCGTCAACGATCTTTGCGGGGCAATCTCGCCAAGACATAACCGGAACCATTGGCGCCGGGTATCAAGAGCTCACTCTGGCATGCCTTTATATAAGAGGCGGGCCAAGGGGCAATCATAATGGCCAGGAGACACGGTGACCCTCGCGACCATTGGCAGGGAAGTTAATTTGAGTGGCCCAGCCCACCAGGCCGAGCCGGACTGGAATACTACGGACTATCATCAGCCCGTACTCCTCCAGGAGACGCTGGATCGATTGTCGCCCCGCGATGGCGGGATCTATCTGGATGTCACGGTGGGAGAGGGCGGCCATGCTCTGGCGATATTAGATCGGTCGGCGCCCGGCGGCCGGGTGCTTGGCATCGATCGGGATCCTCGCTCATTGGTCCGGGCGGAGCGGCGCCTGGCCCATTACGAAAGCCGGTTCATACCCATCCAGGGCAACTACAGCCAGATGGCCGCTATATGCCGGTCCAATGGCGTTTCTCAGGTGGATGGGGTGTTGATGGACCTGGGGTTTTCCTCCCGGCATATCGAAACTCCGGGCTACGGTTTTAGTTTCCAAAGGGACGAACCCCTGGATATGCGGTACGACCCGCAGCAATCTTTGACCGCCTCTGAGATCGTCAACACGCTTGAACAAGAAGAATTGGCCTCGCTGATCTTCCGGTTTGGCGAGGAGCCCCGGTCCAGGTCGGTGGCCCGGGAAATAATCCGCTCGCGGCCGGTGAATACCACGGGCGAACTGGCCCAAGCCGTGGCCAGGTCTATGAGGCCGGCGCGCCGGAGGATCCATCCCGCCACAAAGACTTTTCAGGCCCTGCGCATTGCGGTCAACGGAGAGTTGGACCATCTGGAAGCCGGCCTCGCCGAAGCTGTAGATGTACTGGCCCACGGCGGGATCCTGGTGGTCATCAGCTATCACAGCCTGGAAGACCGGTTGGTCAAAAATGCGCTGGCCAGGGAAGCAGCCCGATGTATCTGCCCGCCGGAATTGCCGGAATGCGTCTGTGGGCACCAGCCGCGCATGAGAAACGTAACACGAAGAGTGATCAAGCCTTCGCCCGAAGAAGTGAGGCAAAATCCCCGCAGCCGCAGCGCCCGCATGCGGGTCGCCCAACGGCTCTAGAGAATACGCCGTGGGCCTACGGCCCGAAGGCGAGTTGGATAAAAGGACGGGAGGGGAAGTGGCTAGAGAGATTTATTACACCGGTGTAGACATAGGCACTAGTAAGGTTTGTTCTATCGTAGCCCGGGTAGGGTCCGAGGGTGAGCTTAAGATATTGGGCACCGGTCTAGTGGCCTCCCAGGGAATGCAAAAGGGGCGTATCGAAAACATCGGCGAAGTCCAAACGGCAGTGAAGGCGTCGCTGGAAGAAGCACAACGGTATATCGGCCGAGGCGTGATAACCGGGGTGTACGCGGGAGTCAGCGGGGTACACATCTCCTGCCAAAACACGAAGGAAGTTCTGGACAATCCCGGCGACATGGACGACGTCACTTCCAACCGGATCGATCAGCTGATGCAGGCTTCTTTTCCGCCGCTGGACGCAGGCCGGGAAGTCTTGCACATAATCCCCATCGGTTACGATGTCGACGGACTGTCTGGCGTGAGAAATCCGGTGGGTCTCCACGCCAAGCAGGTGGAAGTGGAAGCCCACGTTATCATGGGTGATGCCGTTGCGTTGAAGAACACTGTCCGGGCCGTTCAGGGCGCCAAGGTATCGGTGCATAGCCTGGTGTTGCAATCTCTGGCTTCGGCCGAGGCTACCCTGACCGGCGACGAACGTGAGATGGGGGCGGTGTTGGTGGACATCGGCGGAGGCACCACCGACCTGACGATTTACCGCCAGGGAAACCCATGGTACTCGGCGGTGATCCCGGTCGGAGGCGACCAGCTCACCAGGGATTTGTCGGTGGCCATGCGGACCCCTTGGTACACCGCTGAGGAGATGAAGGTCAAATGGGGCAACGCCATGCCGGAGTTGGTGCGCGCCGATGAAGAGGTGGTGGTGCCAAGCTACCAAGGGCAGCCCCGGCGAGTGGTTAAACGGCGGGACATCAGCGAACCGCTACAGGCCCGGATGATCGAACTGCTGAAGCTGGTGCTTTTGAAGGTGCGGCAGTCGGGGCTGCGGCAGTTCCCCACCGGTGGGCTGGTGATCACCGGTGGCTGCGCCGAAATGGCGGGCATCAAAGAATTGGCCCTGAAAACATTGGGCGGCCCGGTGCGGATAGCCTACCCCAGCGGCATCGCCGGATTACCGTCCCAATTGCGCAAACCCATATTTTCCACTGCGGTTGGCCTTCTGCTGTGGGGAATCAAACATCAAGGAGAGAAACGCCCGTACCGGATCGGGGAAAAGACATCGTGGAGTTCCCTGTTCCAGTGGGGCAAAGCATCTGCCGGTGAAGGCCAGGCCCGTAAGGTCAGCGCCAAGTAGAAAGGCGGGTGCCAGATATAGGGTAGATCCTAAGGATGGCCCAACGGCCATTCATCTCAACGATTCTTATACGCCAAGGGAACTAAGTGAAGTGGAGGGAGACGATATGGTATTCGACAGTTCAGCCTCTTGGGAGCCGGCCGCGGAATTGCCAGAGCAGGGAAATCTGGTGCCGGAGATCGTGGGCGGAGTGCCGTTGATTAAAGTCGTGGGCATCGGCGGCGGCGGCAGCAATGCGGTTAGCCGTATGTTCAAAGAAAAACTGCCGGTGGTGGAATATTACGCTGTGAATACCGATGCCCAGCACCTGTACCGTTGCGACGTGGCCCACCGTTTGCCCATCGGCCAGAACCTTACCCGTGGCTTGGGTGCGGGCGCCCAACCTGATCTGGGCCGGCAGGCGGCTGAAGAGAGCCGGGCAGAACTGGAACAGGCCCTGGAAGGGGCAGACATGGTCTTCCTGGCCGTCGGGATGGGCGGAGGCACCGGCACGGGGGCTTCGCCGGTGATAGCCCAGATAGCCAAAGAGTCGGGAGCATTGACCGTGGCCGTGGTCAGCAAACCCTTCTCCTTCGAGGCCAGCACCCGCCGGAAAAACGCCGAAGAGGGCATCAACCGGCTGAAAGACCAGGTAGACACGCTTATCGTCATCCCCAATGACCGGCTGCTACAGATGAACAACCATGCCGAGCAAACCTTCACTTGGGAAGACGCCTTGAAGATGGCCGATTCAGTCCTGCAACAAGGTATCCAGGCCATCGCCGAAGTCGTCACGGTACCCGGTGAGATCAACGTGGATTTTGCCGATGTAAAGACTATCTTGAGCAACGCCGGTCCGGCCTGGCTGGCCATCGGACGGGGCAAAGGCGAGCAACGGGCCGTGGATGCCGCCAAGATGGCCACCAAGAGTCCGTTGCTGGACATAGCGATGGACGGGGCGAAACGGGTGCTCTTTGTTATCAGCGGCGGCCCCACTCTCAGTCTGCAGGAAGTGCAACAGGCGGCGGACGTGATCCAAGAGATGAGCGATCCGGATGCCACCATAATCTTTGGCACCTGCCGCGACCCCAAATTAGAGGACGAAGTGAAGATCACCATGGTGGCGGCCGCCTTTCCGATGCTCCAAGACAGCCAACTGGCCCGGGAGGCGGAGCTAGATCGGCTATTGCAGGATGTGATCCCTGAATCAGAAGAGGAGCTGGACGTTCCGGCGTTCCTGCGCCGCCAGTCCAACAATAAGAGCCGAGGGTTCTTCCGATAGGAAGTCTCCCGGGCGAATGAACCGGTCCCAGGCCTTTCGGTCTGGGACCAATCACCTAGAGTAATATTCTCGGAGGCCTAAGCGCACTATTACCCATACTCCAGGACCCAACCAGGCGCCGGGAACCGCCATGAGGCCGTCTTTCTGAAAAGGGAGGCGGCCTCTTTAAATTTCCACCTCTGAATCCTTTCACAGTTGCTCTCCTGGGTGCAAGCCCCTGGTGACAGCGTCCTGCACCCGCCAAAACGAGGCGTTACCCCAAAGCGCAAAAAAATCGAGTCGGCCACCTCGGTACATCTCGTGTTGGGCCAACCACACCTATGGGTCCACCCTAGCCACCACCCCTATCCATGCCATTCAGAGCCAGCCCTTCCGTGGAAGGGCGAAGCAACTGTGTGAAGCCGTTGATGAAGCGCGTCGCCAACGGGGCCGCCCACCAGATCCTTCGCCATTCCGTTCCTTTGAATGTCATAGGTGGATGATAGTCGGCAGGTTTTTAGGCGATATCATCCCGGCATCGGCTGATACTCACTTATTTCGATATTCGTTATCTATTGACTTGTAATAGAGCACTATATACAATCTAGCTACTACTGATGGTAGTATCAGTTAACAATAACACATTATATAGTATTTTATATTCATTTAAGAAAATTATAAAAATCAAACCATTGATATGAATTGTCCCTTTTGCGGCTTCTCAGATTCCAAGGTCACCGACTCCAGGGTCGTGGAGAACGGTATTCGCCGCCGCCGGGAATGCCAGGAGTGCGGGGACCGGTTCACCACCTACGAGAGGATCCAAACAACGTCGCTAATGGTAACGAAACAAGACAACCGGAGGGAAGAGTTCGACCGGGACAAGCTATTGTCCGGGATCCGTAAAGCCTGCACCAAACGGCCGGTGCCTTCCCGCACGATAGAGAAACTGGTGGCCGACATTGAAGCAGAGCTGCAGAGCTTGGGCCAATCTGAGGTGAGGTCCAACCGCTTGGGCACCATGGTCATGGACCGGCTTAAAGACATAGACAGGGTGGCCTACATCCGGTTTGCCAGCGTCTACCGGGATTTTCAAGACATAGAAAGTTTCGAGGAGGCGGTCAAAGACCTGAAGGGAGAGAACACCCAGCTTCCTTTGTTGAAAGATGCACCTCCCGCTCCCAGGCCCACCCGCCGCCGAGGGCGCCCGCCCGGCGCCCGCAGCCAGCCGGGCAACGGCAGATTTCCAGGAAAGAGTTCCAGCGAACAAGCATCTTCCAGAATTTCGCTGGCTCCAGACCAAGAATCGACAGGAGAGACCGGTGATGAATAGTGGTCTAAGTCAATCGGCGCTGTGCAGGTTGTTGGTGTTGAGCAATAGAGCATACGATTTGGACATTCAGTTGAGAAACATGCATCTGCCCGGCGGGTATTCAGACCTATGGGAGCCGGCGATGTTCACCCCAGGCCCGTTAGCGGACCTACAGGACGAGATAGATCAGACGGTGCGCGCCGGCCTGGTCACCTGCTGGCTGGCGGACACCCCCGAACCAGAGGATTAACTTCTCCATCACCCCCGGCAAATTGGGAATCTTGCCGGGAACCTCTGGGCCTTTCCTAGGCCGGCCGGACTGGCAATAAGGGTATTTCCCCATCGGGTTTTTCCTCGGATGCCCAGCCAAAACAAGGCATCCCACCACACATTTTGTCCCCAAAAACCCTTGACTTTCCCCAACGCGAAAGATAGAATGCGGCACTACAAGGTGTTGTAGTTACGTGTTATATAAACACACTATATGGTAGTATGTAAGCACAGGGTTCGAATTTTTCTTCCATAAATCCGGCGCGTATTCAATACGGTATCAGTGACACCTTTTGGGGGAAAACCCGTGGATAAAGTGGTACAAAATAGAGGCCCGGAAGATTTGAAATAATCTGTCCGCTCGCGGGCTTTAGAACGCAAAAGTTATGCCCACGGTAAGTTGGGGCTGGCGATATTTGAGGGGTCGGAATGGTAGCTCCATTAGAAAGATTGAGTATGTCCGATATCACTGTTCAGAAAAACCGGGAAAAGATCACTGCGGCGTTGGAACAAGCTGGCATCACCAACGACCTCACCGACTTGTCCCCGGAACTGACGGAGAACGCCAAGGTGGTGTTGGAACGCCGGTATCTGTCCAAAGACCGGCAGGGCAACGTGTTGGAAGACCCCGATGGCATGTTCCGCCGGGTGGCCCAAAACCTGTCACAGGCTGATCTGCTGTACGGAGCAACGGAAAACCAGCGGCAGGAGACCGAAGAGAAGTTCTACCAGATGATGCGCCGTCTGGAGGTGATGCCCAACTCGCCGACCCTGATGAATGCTGGCCGCGAGCTACAGCAGCTTTCGGCTTGTTTCGTTTTGCCCATTGAAGATTCCCTGGATTTTATCTTCGAAAAGGTCAAGCAGACGGCCTTGATCCACAAGAGCGGCGGTGGAACCGGGTTTTCCTTCAGCCGGCTCCGGCCCGCGGGAGATGTGGTTGGCTCAACGGGTGGCATCGCCAGTGGACCGGTCAGCTTTATCCGCGCCTTTGACACCGCGACGGACGTGGTCAAGCAGGGCGGGACCCGCCGCGGCGCCAACATGGGTATCTTAAATGTCACTCATCCCGACATATTGGAATTCATCAGGTCCAAAGAGGACGGGCAGAACCTTAACAACTTCAATATCTCGGTGGGAATAACCCGGGATTTCATGGAAAGGGTCAAGGCTGGGGCGGATTACGATCTGCTCAGCCCCCGCACTGGAGAAGTGGTCCGGCAGGAAAACGCTCGCAAGGTTTTTGACCTGATGGCCGATATGGCTTGGAAGACGGGAGACCCCGGCATGGTGTTCTTGGACGTCATCAACCGGGATAACCCCAATCCTCAGTTGGGCTACATCGAGAGCACCAATCCCTGCGGCGAGCAGCCCCTGCTGCCCTACGAGTCGTGCAACCTGGCATCCATCAATCTGGCGCGCATGGTCAGATACGATCACAATGGCCAGTCCACCCAGGTTTCCATCGATTGGGACCGTCTGGCCCAGGCCGTAGAGACGTCGGTCCATCTTTTGGACAACGTCATCGATATGAACGAGTATCCCATCAAAGAGATCGAGGAGATGAGCAAGCGCACCCGGCGCATTGGGCTGGGGGTCATGGGCTTCTCCGATCTGTTGATCCAGATGGCCATCCCATACGACTCGCAAGAGGCCCTGGACCTGGCGGAACAGGTGATGGGGCGGATACAGCAGGAGAGCATCCGGGCGTCGGCCGCGTTGGCGGCTGAGCGGGGGCCCTTCCCGGCATGGGAAGGAAGCGCTTATAACATGACCACCCCCCAGGGAGCGCTACATTTGGGTCTGATGCGGAACTCAGCGCCCACCACCATCGCGCCCACCGGAACCATCAGCATCATTTCCGGCGCCTCCAGCGGCATCGAGCCATTGTTCGCCCTGAGCTATGTTCGTAACGTGATGGACAACACCCGGTTGGTGGAAGGGTATCCCTACTTCGAAGCGGTGGCCAAGAGCGAGGGGTTTTACTCCGCGGAGCTGATGGAGCAGTTGGCCGAGAAGGGGAGCCTGGAGACCCTGGACGTGCCCCAATGGGTCAAGAACGTGTTCCGCACCTCCCACGACATCAGTCCCGAATGGCACGTGAAGATGCAGGCGGCCTTCCAGAACCACACCGACAACTCGGTGTCCAAAACCATCAACTTCCCCCATGACGCCACCGTTGAGGAGGTCCGGCAGGCCTACATGCTGGCCTACGACCTGGGCTGCAAGGGCATCACCGTGTACCGGGACGGCAGTAAGGCGGGACAGGTATTGTCCTTTGCCGGAAAAGAAGGCCAGGCCTCTTCGGAGCCGGATTCCATCGAGTCCCGGGAGCGGGAGCCCCGGGAGCGGCCGCAAAAGATATACGGCACCACCGAAAGGGTGCGAACCGGCCACGGCAACATGTACGTGACCATCAACGTCGACGAGGAAAACAAACCCTTTGAGGTGTTCGGCACCCTGGGGAAGGCGGGAGGCTGCGATTCGGCCCAACTCGAGGCGATCTCCCGGTTGGTCTCGCCCGCGGCTACATGCGCGAGCACCTCACGTTCCCGGACCGACAGGGCCGAGGTTCCTGCGGCCTCTGCTCGTGGGGCAGTGCCTTCGACCAGCCCGCGGGCCAGCGCGCTCAGGCGGTCCAGGTCGGGAGCCGCGCCGAGCTCGGTGAAGGTGTCCTTGGCGTTGTCGAACTCGAGGGCAGCAGAGCTTCGATCCCCCAGGGCGGCGCAACCGAGGCCGAGAAGGACCGAGGTTCGTGCCGCTTCGTAGGGCATGCGCAGCGACTGCCATGCCGTCGCCGCGGCTCGGAGCTCGACCAGACCGGCAACGGGGTCACCCTCCCCGAGAAGGACCGCTCCGGTGGCCTGCACGGCCATCGCCCCGAGCACCTGCGACGACGAAGCGAGAGCGGTCGTTGCCAGCTCGTCGGCGGCCGAGCGGGCGCCAGGGAGGTCGCCGGCGGCACGGAGAATGTCGACTGCGGCGGCCAGCAACGCGGGTCGCTCCCGCGGATTGGTTGCCTCCTGGAGTGCCCGATGAATGCTCGCGACGGCGACGGACTCGCCGCCGGCCAGTTGCAGCAGCGCCAGCCCCGGCATCGGGTCGAATCCGTTGCGGCTGGCGTGTTGGTAGTCGGACGTTGCTTCCTCGAAGGCCCCGACCAACCGGTGGAGCTCACCCTCCTGGTAATAGGCCATGCCGAGGGCCGGATGGGGCGGGTCGGTGAGACGTCGGCACGCGGCCTCCGCGGTTGTGATCGCATCCAGCCAGTCGCCTGCAGCCTGCTGGAGCTGTGATCGGTGCACCAGACACCGGCCTCGGTACGGAACCAGATCGGGCTGGGTATCGCACCAGGTACTGAGCGCATCTGTCCATTCGGACGCGCGCGGCACGTCGAAGAGCTGCATGCATTCCAAGATCACCGCGCAGTACACGATGCCCGACGCAATCGGGCCGACCTCGCCGGCAGTCACCGACACCATGACCTCGTCGAGCCGTGCGGTGCCGTCGGCGGTCCTGCCCATCGCGATGAGCGCCTGGCCGTGGCTGAGAGTGCCGAACGCGCGGAGGTCGGCTTCATCGAATCGGTCGCCGAGCTCGGTCGCTCGGACAGCCAGCTCCAGCGCGGCGGTGGCGTCACCGGCGTCGAGCGAGCCCAGGAGCTCGGGTAT
>JADFPM010000115.1 GCA_022562335.1 Chloroflexota bacterium | reverse complement strand
TCGGCCTCGCAGACCTTGACCGGCTGTTGGACACCAACAACCCACTTAACGCCGATCTGAAGCGCTCTCCCCCGTCGTTCAGCATCCAATACATCGGGATGAACGTGAACGAGCCGCCCTTGGACGATATCAAAGTCCGCCAGGCCCTGAACCTGGCCATAGACAAACAGGAGATAGCCACCATCGTGCTGGGCGGCCAGGTGGTCCCCGCCAAAGGGATCCTTCCGCCGGGCTTTCCCGCGTATGATCCCAACCTGATAGGATACGAATTCGACCCGGAACGCGCCCGGCGATTGTTGGCCGAGTCTAAATACGGCAGCGATCTGGAAAATATCCCGCCCATCGTCATGACCAGCTCCGGCAGCTTTGGCGCCGCGGTGACCCTGGATATGGAAGTGGTGCTGCAGATGTGGGAGAAAAACCTGGGATTGAGGGTGGATTTTCAGCGGACCGAGTTTGCCACATTCCTCAGGGACCTGCACAAACGCCGTTTCCAGATGTTCGTTATCGGTTGGATCGCCGATTACCCGGACCCGGAAAACTTTTTGGACATCCTATTCCAAAGCGAAAGCAGCAATAACCATACCAACTATGATTCTCCCCAGGTGGACGCCCTTTTGTTGGAAGCCCGCACCGAGACCGATGAGACCCGCCGGTTCGCGCTTTATAACCAGGCCGAGCGGCTGATCTTGGAAGATGCCCCCTGGGTGCCGCTATGGTACAGCGGGGAAAGGTATATCCTGGTCAAACCGAACGTGCAAGACTATTATCAGACCCCCTTGGTGATACCAAGGCTCCGGTACGTCTACCTTACGGATAGATAGTCAACGGCCGATGGTAACCGGCCGATTTTTTGAGAGGCTAACGTGGGGACATACATCGCCCGCAGGTTGATTTGGACTCCTTTTCTGCTGCTCATGGTCACCTTCGTCACCTTTGCCCTGGGCAGGTTCGGGCCCGGTGATCCGGTGGAAATACTGATGGGCCAGTATTCCAACCCCGAAGTCGTGCAGCGGATTCGGGAACAAAAGGGATTGGACGACAACATCTTTTCCCAATATGGCCGGTACCTCAGTGATATTTCCCGGGGCGATTTTGGAGAGAGTATCAAATACCGGGGCCGGTCGGTGGGGGAATTGTTGGAGAAAAGGATGTGGGTTTCGGCCCAGCTGGCCATGGCGGCCTTGGCGATATCGGTCAGCCTGGGCATACCTGCGGGCGTGTTTGCCGCGTTGAGGCAGGGCACCTGGTGGGACACGGCCACCGTGGTAACGACTTTGATAGGCCAATCCATGCCCGTTTTCTTGACCGCTCCGGCCGTGCTGATCATTTTCGCATTGAAGCTTGATATTCTGCCCACCCACGGATGGGGAGGATTCTTTGACACCAGGATAATCCTGCCCGCCCTGGTGATGGGCATCCCGGGGGTGGCGATCCTAGCCCGCCTGACCAGGGCAAGCACGTTGGACGTGGTTTCCCAAGATTACGTGCGCACCGCCCGGGCCAAGGGCCTTCCCGAGTTCACCGTGCGGCGCAGGCACATATTGCGCAACGCGCTGATCCCGGTGATAACCACCCTTGGCTTCTCCCTGGCGGGATTGGCCAGCGGCGCGGTCATCGTGGAGGGGTTCTTCGGGATCCCGGGCGTCGGCCTTCTGGCGATCGAGTCCCTATTTTCCCGGGATTACCCGGTGATCATGGCCCTGACTCTCTTGGGAACCACCTTTTTCGTGCTGGCCAACTTGCTGATCGACCTGGCATATCCGTTCCTGGATCCGCGTATACGGCTGGGAGGCGATTATGTTGCGGGATGATGCAAGGGAGGCCATGACTCTCCCAAACCGGAAGTCCAAAAGCTACATCGGGCTGTCGATTGCCAGGCTCATGCGTAAGAAAGTGGCCATCGCCTGCATGACCGTCATCGTCATCATGTACGGGTCGGGGATCCTCTCGCCCCTGGTTGCGCCCTACGGCTATAACGACCAAGACCTATCTCAAGTCAAACAGACACCAAGCCTGAGCCATCCCTTCGGCACCGACCGCTTGGGCCGTGACGTCCTGACCAGGATCATATACGGGCTTCGCACCACCGTGATAATCACCATCACCGCCATGCTGGGAGGCAGCCTATTCTTGGGGATAACGCTGGGCCTGATGGCGGGCTATTTCGGGAAGATGATAGACGCCGTGATCATGCGTTCCGGGGAGGTGACTTCGGCATTCCCGGATATATTGTTGGTGCTCATCATCGTGGCCACGGTGAAACCCCGGATCGTGGAATGGGCCCGCGGCCTGGAAGATACCATCGGCTTTGACATGGTCCAACTGGGCATTGTCGACTATGCCGTGATCTCCGTGGCGTTGGCGATATTTTCCTGGTTCGGCATGGCCCGCTTGGTGCGAGGCCAGGTCCTTCAGGCCAGGGAGTTCCAATACGTGGAGGCGGCCCGGGCCATAGGCGGCAGCACGCCGCGGATCCTATTCCTCCACGTGTTGCCCAATATCATCGGCCCCGTGATCGTGGTGACCTCGGCCGGTTTGGCTGGCTTCGCCGGCGCCGAGATATTTCTGAGTTGGTTGGGAATAGGCATTCAGCCGCCAACTCCCAGCCTGGGGGTGATGATCTTCCAGAACGGAAGCATCTCGGTGCTGCGCAGCGACCCCCACCTGCTGTTGTTCCCGGTGGGGACCCTGGCGGTTTTGCTGTTCACCTTCAACCTGCTGGGGGACGCCGTGAACGACGCCTTCAACCCAAGAACCCGTTAGGCGCCATTTAGAGATACGCTTCGACAAGCTCACCACGAACGGGATGAGGCGTCTTGACCGTTTGTCCTGAGTAGGGCCAAGGACACGTTGCTGGGCCGTTAAAGGTTTGAAATAGTCTCTAGGACCGCTTGTCCCGGCGCCGGAGAAATGGCCCCCGCACCAACGCCAACCCCAACGGGCCTGCCAGCAAGGCCAGCATCGCCAGATCGGGCGCTATCCGCCCCCCGGAGTAGGCTGTGGCAACGCCGCACCCTTGCGGCAACGCCGGACCGGCAGGATCTTCTAACGATGCGGCGGGCGTGGGCAGGGCCGTCGGTTGCGCCGTGGGCGTTCCAACTGGTTCGCTGGTGGCGGTCACGACTGGTTCCGCGAGAGGTTCCGTAGGGTCTGGCGGCGGCGGGTCCGTGGGTTCTGGAGTCTGGGTGGCCGCCAACTCCCTCTCCATTTGGGCCGGGGGCGGCAAGGGCTCCAAACCCTGGGTGCCGCGCCATTCGCTGTCCAACCCGTACTGGTCAAACCCGTAGACCTGCATCAACGCGTCGTCGATGTCCCGAGTCTCCCGGAATACACGCATCAATTCGGCCATCTTCTCTTTGCCGTAGGTCTCGATCATGTGGAGCACCACCGAACGGGCCTGGCCGTAGGCGATGATAATGTCGTCAGGGGTCCCGCCGAAAGAGGATTGGTACCACAGAGGCCTGAGCCGCTGGGTGACAATACCGTAGCGCAGGGCTGCGTCGTAGTCGTCGGTAGGGTCGATATTCCCGTATTCGGCCAATCCTTCATTCAACCAGCTAGGCACCTGGCCGCTGGCCCGGCCCGCGGCCTCCGCCACCAGCAGATGGACGAATTCGTGGGACGTCGTTCCTTTAACCGTGGCGTCGAACGCAAGGACCAGCAGGACCCGCTCGTCGCTGAAGGCCATGCCCTCGGTGCGAAGTCTCTCGGCGGTCGCTTGAGACCTGAATGGCAGGGCTTTAGACATGTGCCGGTAGTTGTTGTAGGTCACGATGCGCAGCGGCTCTTTCGGTGTTATGCCCAAAACCGGCAACATCCGGTCCAATGCTTGAGAGGCCGCGTCCAGCACCGTCTCCGCCCGGTTCTCCACATATTCGCCGTAGTAATAGACGGTGATCAACCCTGAGGTGACGGTGAGCCATTCAAACCGGTTATCCTCGTAGACGAATTCCCGGCCCTCGGTGCGGAGAACAGCGCCGGACTTGTCCCGGATCTCAAACGAATACTCGATCTTGGTGCCCGGCGGGAAATAGGCACCCAAACCGCCGCTTTTAAGCAAAGAGACACCGGTGACTTCGGTGCCCGGTTCAAATTCGACGGTACGATAGGCACTTTGCCGGACATTCCCCAATTTCTTGAAGAAGACCCTTATGTCGTCGATCTCCTGAGAGCTACGAACCGTTACCGTGAAAAGAATCCCTTCGGGAAACTGGCTCTCCGCCTTTTGCTCCAATACCTCTATGTCCCCTTCGTCGGCGGAGACGATCCCCGGCGAGGCGGTCAGGTTGAAAGTCAAAAGTCCCAGCAGTGCCAGGATAATCAGCGGTCTCACGGCGAGCAGGGTTTTCACAAAGTCCCCCATCAAGTCTCCCCAAATCTGGAGAAACACCAGTAGCCCAGTCTAACCAATAGATACGTTAATGTCGAAGCAGTGGACTGGCTGCGAGGAGCAAGTTCTTGGCATCCTGCCCCTTGAATCCCGGTCCCGTCTTGACTAGGATTTTTAATCTGCCTACAGTGTTTATGCCTGGCAGTCGGCCTCAAGAAATCTGGCGGGGAAATTCAAAAAGGGAATCTACTCGAGGAGCCCAACAGCGGTTGAATCTTATTGGTGACTATCTCAAAAGGTGCTTCTATAGGCCATCACGAGGCCCATCACGAGGCCCATCACGAGGCCCATCACGAGGCCCATCACGGACGGAAGAGGTTTTCTACCTCCGTTCGTCCTGAGCCTGTCGAAGGATAGCTCATCGTGGATACACGGTTTGGAGATCGTTATTTGATGGCTATCAAGGTTGGCAGGATCCAAGAACTGAACTTCGAGCCTTTTTACGTGGACATGGAACGGCGGGGCATAAAGCTTCACGACTTGGCCCCGGTGGATGCCGCGGCGGCAGTGGACCGGGGAGATGTCGCCGCCGCGCCGGTCTCCTTGCTGGAGAGCATCCAACGCGAAGAGAGCTTTCAACCCGTGGCCGGTTTCTGCGTGGCCGCCCTCCAGGGCTCGGACAGCAACCTCCTGTATTCCAAATCTCCGATCTCAGACCTATCGGGTGTTCCCATTGCCGGGGCCGGAGAAGACTCCACCGCTAGATCGCTGGTCAATATCTTACTGACATTGAAATACCAGGTGCGTCCCGGAGAATTTGTCACCGTTCAAGACCCCCACGAGGCGGTATTGATCACCGGCGATCAAGCTTTGCGCCGGAGGCGGGGTATGCGGGGGTTTCCTTACCGTTACGACCTCGGCCAAGAGTGGCACGATTGGACCGGCCTGCCATTTGTATTCACCCGTTGGGTGACCCGGCAAGACCTGGACCGCACGGACGCCGCGTTGATCGAAGACACCCTTTACGTGGGGCTAGAGGATGGTGTAGACGCCCTATACCATGTTTCGGAGCCCAGGGACCGGCTGTTGATGCTGCCCAAAGACATTGTCCGCTACGTCCAGGGCCTGCGGTTTTTCATGGGATTGTCGGAGCACAAGTCAGTGGAGCTTTACCGGGGATATCTGGACCAACTGGGGCTGGTCTAAGCGGTGATTGATCCAGCGGGCGGTCCGATTGGATTTCAGGGTAGCTTGTTAGATTCATTGCTTGATGGCTGGATCATATGAAGATCACTGATAAATCGTACCAAGCCACCGGGCGTCCCTGCTTCATCTGCGATTACTCGCCTGCCAGGTCGGGGGACCCAGGCCAGGTGGATCAGGCTGATATCGACGCCGATATGATCGCAGTGGCCTACAACCCCGGCCGGGCCGTGCGGGCCAATTCTGCGATGTTGGCCAGCGCCATCAAAAGCAGACTAGGCAGGGAGGCGTCCTTTACCCTGGCCACCCGCGACATGAACAAATTGGCAATGGAATCCCAGTTGCTGGGCGCCCAGCTTCTGGGTCTGGAAAATGTCATCGTGGTTCAGGGTGACCCATTTTCCCAACGCGACCTGGAACGAACCAAAGAGGCGGGCGACCAGACGCCCACCCAGCTCATCGCGGGGATCACATCGTTGAACCGAGGGTTGGATTTCCGTGAATCCCAGCTGCGCGGGCCCACCGATTTTTGTATCGGGGCCACCGTCGACTTGGACCGGCCATTGGAGCAAGAGGCTGCGCTGGCCCATCGCAAAGTACGTGCCGGGGCCCATTTCTTGATAACCCAGCCGATCTTCGACCCAAGCCAGGCCGCCGCCTTTGAGGAAGCATATGCTGCTGTGGCCGGTCAATCGCTGAACCTACCGGTATTTTACGGCCTTCAGGTGTTGGAGCAAGACGGTGTGATATTCAGCACCGTGCCCGGCGCCGTGAGGGAAGAACTAGCCCAGGGCAAGCCGGGCGTCCAGATAGCCTTGGACCTCTATCAACGGCTCATAGACGCTGGCCTGCACAACGTATATTTGGTGCCGCCCATACGCAGGGGCGGCGCGCGCAGCTACAACGCCGCCAGGGAATTTCTCTCGGGAGCCGGCTCCCGGTGACGTAAAGGCCGTTTTAACCTCTGAACTAAACAGC
Organism: Chloroflexota bacterium; assembly: GCA_022562335.1. Classification (GTDB taxonomy): domain Bacteria; phylum Chloroflexota; class Dehalococcoidia; order Lucifugimonadales; family UBA3495; genus Io17-Chloro-G2. The sequence goes on along the minus strand of JADFPM010000115.1, from coordinate 1,792 downwards.
CCGGCCAAATACTGGCCGGGCTGTCTGTTTGCCGCGTTTCGCTCGCAGATGAGCGGGCTGAGCCGTTGGCTTAATTGGGGACTAGATTTGGGGTAACCTCCTCCGGCAACCCTGGGTGGCCGGTCAATTCCTCTCCCATAGCTTGCATCTCTCGTGCTCTCTTCTTCATTGCGGGGAGAACGGATTCGATCTTATCGATGTCCAGATCGGCGGCCACTCCCGGGTAACCAGCATGCTCGATCATTGGTCCCAACTTTTTGCTGTCAAGCTGCTCAAAGACCCAGCCGAGAGGGTCGTCCACCAGTGTCCTGTCCCAATAGATCCGATGGTTCTTGTTTCTGGGGCCATAGTGGTAGTGAGGGCCGTCCCAGAAAATATCGAATGCCATTATCTCAGTCTCTTCGACATACGACTTTTCCGAAGACCCGGCCAGGTCTGCCAACACGTGGACCGCCAGGCCGCCATCTCCCACGGGAAGCCGACGCATCTCCAACCCAAATCGGATATTGCCCGCTTCGAATATGTCCGTGCCCCGGTTATGTTTGACGGTATTCCGCTTGGAAGCGAAAAGGTCCCTGGCGCATTCGTCGAGATCAGGAAGGATGAGCACCACCTCTTCCAGGTCCACTTGCTCAGCGATCTCAGGGTATCCCGCTCGATCCAACATGGCAGGAAGCTTCGTCGACAAGGTCTTGATGGTCCAACCTATCGGATTGCCAACTGCGATGGGATCCATCCTGTATAGTTTCCCGGCCCCTGTTGTGGTGACCGCCCTGCCTCCGAGCATCATGGGCCCTTCGAACTTGAGATCGGGATTCTCCGGACCATAGATATAACTCTTTTCGATGTCGAAGCAATTGAACCGAAGAAGAGCGGTCTCCTTGCCGTCGATATTGCCCGCGACCACGATGGACACACCTTGGTCCGCATGGTCTTGAATGTTGCCGTCCCACAGTTCATGTCTGGCAATGAACGTCACGGGACCTGCTACGAATCTAGATTTTTTCTCTGCTTGAACCATGACTTGGCACACCTCGATTAGATTTTGATCCGCTAGATTTTGATCCGCGAGAATGGACCCAGTACAGACTGGCCAAGTTAAATTTTAGCACACAAACGGTGCCTGCCATGGATATCGGCTAGGCTGTTAATCTAATCGGGGACCGTGCCGCAATGGATTCCCGGCTTGTTACCGGGAATCAAAGACCTCTTTGATGATCCCGGCGGCTTGGGCCGCGGTGGGAACACCGGCGTAGAAGGCGATGTGGGTGACCACCTCGCCTATCTCCTCTTTGGTGACTCCGTTGTCCAGCGCCCGGTTGATGTGGCCGGGCAATTGGCCGGTTCGGTAAAGGGCGATCAAGGTGGCGACCGTGATCAAACTACGGTCCCTTTTGGATAGGCCGGGGCGCTCCCAGACGTCTCCAAACAGAACGTCGGCGGCAATCTCGGCCAACTTGGGGGCAACTTCTTGCATGGCGCTACGGGGGGTGGTCATATTTTCTCCTTCAGATAGCAATTTCGGGTTGGAATCGCCAAGTATCGTCGAACTCGAGAAGTATAGTACGGGCAAGCTGGCGGCGGTAGGGACTAAATGAAAATCGCTTTGGATGATGGGCCGGGATGCCGGCTGAAGATGTGAGTCACCCCAGGCCCGGCCCCCAGGTACGTCCGAAATCGGCCCGCTCCAGCAATTGGCCGGTCAGACCCTGGGCCGTTTGGCCCGCCAGCCAAACCGCGGCCGGAATTATAGAATCCGGTTGCTCCATGGGAATGTGCCCGGTGCCCGGCC
>JADFPM010000114.1 GCA_022562335.1 Chloroflexota bacterium | reverse complement strand
CCCGGCGCCAACTGCTCTTTTGTAGCCGGGCCAATGATAACAAATATCCCCCGTCTGTCATCTGAAGGTGCCAGCTGGGGGTATTTATCTGGCGCTTGGCTTGTGAACTGGGGTGGCTATTGGATCAATTCGGGCCGGCAGGCACGCATCGCCGCCAGGATGGGCTCCAACCCGGGACGGCTGGCCACCACCCGGACCACGGCGGTGTCCAGGCCCTGGGACACCCGCTTGAACGCGGCGGCGGCGCCGGCGGCGGGACCGTAATAGCCCACGTCCTGCAAGAGTCCGTCGCTGAATGCGGTGGCCACTTCATCTCTGGAAGCGCCCTTTTCCCGCATTTGGTCAAGCATGGCCAGTTCCTCGGTATGGCCCATCCTTTCAAAGTGGGCCCGGTAGCCCAATTGGCGTTCCCGCTCCGTGGGCACCTGAGCGCCCAGAGCGTAGCCCATGGTGGACTTGGCGTAGGCCAGGCGGGCGGCGTCAACGTCGTCGTCCACGCAGACGCGGATGTATTGGGCCATCTTCACTTCAGATGGGTCGCGGCCGGCCTTGGCCGCACCTTCGGCAATGCGCTCCCGGCTCCAGGCGATGCGCTCCGGGTTGCACCAGTTGAGGCAGGCGCCGTCGGCCATCTCCCCGGCCAGGCGCAGCATCTCCGGACCCAACGCGCCCAGATACACCGGGGTCTTCGGCGGAGGGTCGATGGCCAGCTTGGCGCCCCGCAGGGTCACAACCTCGCCCTGATGATCGACCTCTTCTCCCGCCACCAATTTTCTGATGATGGCCAGGTAGTCGCGCATCAACGCCAGGGCCGAGAATCTCTTCAGCCCCAGGGCGCGGCGGGAACGGGGACGGTAGGCGCCGCCGGTGCCGATGCCCATGAAGAACTTGCCCCCGGTGCGCTGGCTCAGGGTGCCTCCGCTCATGGCGAAGGCCATGGGAGTCCGGTACATCACCGGGGAAACGGCGATACCGGTGTCCAATCCTTCCGGCGCCGCCTTCCGGCTGGCTTCCCACCGCATGCCGCACAGTTGGAAAGAGTCCTGGCCGGTGCCTTCAGGGGTCCATATGCTGGTGTATCCCAGCCGGGCAGCCTCTTCCGAGAGTTGGGCTTGCTCGTCTAAAGTAAGGTTCAGGTTAGCGTCCAGGCCCACGCCGATGTCCATATCGCTCCTCCAGTGGTTGCTCCCAGGATTGCATCATGGGACGGCTTTCACCAGATATTAACACTCCCGGCGGCAAATGCTCCAACTGTCTCCGCGCGGTTAGCCCGTTGCCAGGACGGGGGAGAAACGCTAATCTAGGTTTGTAGCCGGGCGGTCTTGCGGCTGACGCAGTTCGAGCAGGAGGGCGAACCATGAGTATCATCAGGCTTTACACCGGCGATGACGGCCAGACCCACATAGAAGAATTGTCCCTGGCGGACCATCCGGAGTTGTCCGAACTGCAGAACGCCAAGGGAATATCATTTCGAGAGTCCCCGGCGGGGCGTTTTTCCGACTGGCACAACGCTCCCCGGCGCCAATACGTCATCACCCTTTCCGGCGGGGTGGAGATCGGCCTGGGAGACGGGTCGGTCCACCGGTTTGGTCCGGGTCACGTAACCCTGGCCGAAGACTTGACGGGCAAGGGCCACACCACCCGTTCGGTGGGCGACGAGCCGCGGATCAGCGCCACCATTCCCCTGGATGACTGATTCGATATCAACCCCTTCCGGCTTCGCCGATGAGTTCGGCGCCGGCCAACGGGAAAACAGGATAAGGTATTAATGGGTTCGGATAAAATGCTGCGGGAGAGCGCCGCGCAGCGGGTTTTCGGCCCCCAGGCGGGGGTTTACGCCAGCAGCCCGGTCCACATCGAAGATCCCAGTCTGGACGCCATGCGGCAGATGGTTGCCCGGACCCCGGCCGCCACGGCCTCGGACATGAGATATGGTTGGGCGCTGGACCTGGGGACCGGGGCGGGCTTTACCGCCTTCGCCATGGCGGAATTCTCCCACCAGGTACTGGCGGTGGACCCGACATTGGGCATGCTGCAACAGGCTCAGCGCATCGCCAGCGAGCGTGAGCTGTCCAACGTGGCCGTGAGCCGTAACGTGGCGGAAGCGCTGCCCGTGGCCTCGGGCTCGCTGGACCTGGTGACCACCCGCATGGCGGCCCACCATTTTCAGGATTTCGAAGTCATGTTGGATGAGGTCCGGCGGGTGTTGAAGCCCGGCGGTGTGTTGCTGATGGCCGACAGCGTGGCCCCAGAAGAAGATGACGTTGCCCGGTGGATGAATGGCATCGAGTTGCGGCGAGACTACAGCCACATAGAAAACCGCAAAGCCACCCACATCGAGAGCCTGATGGAGGACCGGGGATTGAAAGTATCGGAACGGGAGTTCACCCGCATCGGCCTCAGGTTCAACGACTGGGCCGCCAGGACCGCTACATCGGAAGCAGAGACGAACGCTTTGAGGAAGGACTTTTTGACGGCCTCCACCGCGGTTAAAGAGGCTTTTCAGATAGATCCAGTGGCAGGTGATGACGCGGAAGACATCAGCTTTTCCTGGCCTTGCATCATCTATCGGGCGGTCAAGGGCTGATATTCCCTGAACGCGCCCAGCGGGCTGGGCGCTTTCGCTCGCCTAAACGGTCCACTGCTCCAGATTGTAGGCCATCTCCCAGAACTGGTACTCGAACCTGAGGCTGGTCAAATAGGCTTGGCCCATGGCCTCCGTCTGCAAAGGGCCGGCATCTTGGGCCGCCCGGTCGGCCAGGGCACGTATCTCCTGGGCCAGAGCCGCGAATTCTTGGGATGCGTACATCTGGATCCACTGGCAATACAGCGGCGCTTGCTGGGGTACGCCGCTTCGGGCCAGATGGTCTCCGATCTCCCAATAACCCCATTGGCAGGGCAATAGCGACGCCACCAACTCGCCGAAACTGCCCTGGTGGGCCGTTTTAAGCAAATAGCTGGTGTAGGCTACCGTGGTGGGAGCGGGACGGGTGGCGTCCAGCTGCTCCCGCGTGATGCCGAACTCGGCGCAATATCTGCGGTGCAGATCCATTTCGGTGTTCAGCGTCTCGTCCAGCAGGCTGGCGAACCAACCCATGGTTTCCAGGTCCGGCGCCCTTGCCGAAGCCACCGCCAACACCCGGCTGTAGTCGATGAGATAGGCGTAGTCCTGTTCTATGTAGTGCTTGAACTTTTCCACCGGAAGGCTTCCATCACCCACCCCCCTGATGAAGGGATGGGCCAAGATTGCCTCTCGGATCGGCACAGCCTTGGTTTCTATGTTTTCAGCAAAGCTCAATCGATTGTTCCCATACTTACGAGATTCGATTGTAGATTCGCCGCGACCGGCAGTCAATTGATTGCCGGAGAATCCGCCGGCTCCGGAAAACAACTATCGAGAATGGCCAAAATCAGTCTCGCCAATTTGGGAAATCCCGGGTTTTCCGCCTTGACACGATCAAGGTTGGGGGTTTTATGTTGTGCACGCCTCGGCGTTGTGGAGGGGAAGTTTGGGCATCACCGGTGGTGTCCGTGTCGATGGGAACGCCGAGGCTCGACGCCATCCGCTACTATCGTCTTTAATTCGGCGTGCTTTATAATCTATACTGGTCTGGCCCATCAGGGCCCCAGCGCCGGCGATAAAATGGACCGGCGATAGAATCGGATGTAAGGATAGGTTCCCATCATGGAAGTGGTTTTCCTACAAGACGTGGTCAATCAGGCCCGGGCCGGCGAGGTCAAAAAAGTGGCCGACGGGTATGCCCGTAATTACCTGATCCCCAAAGGATTGGCCGAATCCGCCACGCCGGAGATTTTGAAACGGATCCGGAAGATAACGGAGTTGGGCAACGAAACCCGCGATCAGGAGACCCTCACCCTGCAGGCTTTGGCCGATGCCCTCAAAGATATCAGCATCACGGTGATTGGCCGGGTAACGCCCGCCGGCCGGTACTACGGGGCCATCAGCAGCACCCAGATAGCCGCCCAGCTCAGCGCCGAGTCGGGCAGGGACATCGAACGTCGGCTGGTGGAAACCAGCGATGTCATTCGGGAGCCCGGTGAATACGACGTGATCATGAGATTGTCGACGGACATCACGGCCTCGGTCCACATCGTCGCGGAGGCAGAGGAATAGGGGGATGTACGCAGAGAAGCTGCTTCCCCACGATCTGGAAGCGGAAGAGGCGGTGGTTGGGTCCTTGCTGATTGACAGCGATTCCTTTGTGCGAATCGCCCATGTCATCAAGCCCGACGATTTCTACCGGGAGAAAAACCAGATTTGCTTCGGCGCCTGCCTTTCCCTGTTTCAGCGCGGCGAGGCCATCGACCAGGTAACCGTTGCCAGGGAACTTAGCCGGACCGAACGGTTGGATACCGTGGGCGGCATGGCATACCTGAGCCACCTGGTCTCGATCACCCCCACTTCGGCTCACTCGGAACATTACGCGGGCTTGGTGGCCCGCACCGCCACCATGCGGAGGCTGATAGACGCCGCCTCCCGCATCTCCACCTTCGGATACGATGACACCGACGACGTTGAGAACACCTTGCGCCAGGCGGAAGATGTGCTGTTCTCCGTCCGGTCGGGCTACGGCAGCCGTGATTTCATGCCCCTGAGGGAGATCTACGACGAATACCTGGAAGAACGCGCCGCCATAGTCGAGAGCTCGGACCAGAACACCGGCCCGATCATGACCGGTTTCCACGATCTCGACGAGTTGCTTGGCGGGCTACAGCGGTCGGACCTGATCATCCTGGGGGCCCGTCCCTCTTTGGGTAAAAGCACCCTGGCCATGAATGTTTCACTCAACGCCGCCAAGAACGGCGCCAAGGTGGGCGTGTTCAGTCTGGAGATGAGCCGCGAGCAATTGGCCCTGCGCCTGCTGGCGGCCGATGCCGAGATAGATGCCCACCGTTTGCGTCTGGGCTTGTATACCGAGGCGGAAGAGCAGCGGATCATAGATTCCATCGGCCGCCTTTCGGAACTGCCGGTGTACATCGATGACACCCCATTCCAGACCATGATCGAGATGCGTAGCAAGGCCCGCCGGTTGTCCTTGGAGAACGGCTTGGACCTGCTCATCGTCGACTATCTGCAACTGATCCAGGGAAAGGGGCGTGGCGACAACCGGGTGCAGGAGATCGGTGAGATATCCCGGTCGCTGAAGGGCATGGCCAGGGACCTGGAAGTGGCCCTGTTGACCTGTTCCCAACTCAGCAGAGCGGTGGAAGGCCGGACCGGCCACCGGCCCCAGCTCTCCGACCTGCGGGACAGCGGCAGTATCGAGCAGGACGCCGACGTGGTGATGTTCATTCACCGGGAGGACCGGGACTACACTCAGGATGAGTGGGACCGGCAGTTTCCCGGCAAGATCTACCCGAAGAACATTGCCGAGATCATCGTGGCCAAACACCGGAACGGCCCCATCGGAACCATGAAACTCGTCTTCCGGGACACCATCGTCCGGTTCGATTCCATGGTCAGCACAGAAAACTTCTAACCATGGCCTTTTCTGGTTTCCCCAGTGGGACCCGCTACACCTCCGTGCCCAATCCCTTGCTGGGACCTCTGTTGGAAGAGATTCAGGACCTGGCCGAACTGAAGGTTATATTGCGGGGTATCTGGCTGCTGCAACGGAAACGGGGATGGCCCAGGCTGATCTCCCAGGAGGAATTCCTGACCGACAGCACGTTGGTGAAGGCATTTCAAGGGCCCGGCAAGGACTCCAGCGCGGCGATCCTTAGCGGCCTTAGCTTAGCGGTGGAAAGGGGGATCTTCCTGGCCCATACACCCCAGCCGCAAGCCAAAGATAACCAAAAGGTCTATTACCTGCTCAACGCTGAAAGCGACCGGCGGGCCTTGTCCAAAAAACCAGGATGGGTCCCTGCCGCTTCGGGGCTCGACGCACCTGGCGCCGCCGGCATTTCCGGCCAGGCTGACCTGCCGGAGGTTGACCGGCCCAATATTTTCACCCTGTACGAAGACAACGTGGGCATGATCTCACCCATGATGGCCGAGGAGTTGAAGGAAGCCGAAGAGTTATATCCTTGGTCTTGGTTGTCGGAAGCTTTCAAGATAGCCGTTACCCAGAACCGTCGAAGCTGGAACTATGTCAGGGGAATCCTGCGCAGGTGGGCCTCGGAAGGCAAGACCGATGCGAAGGCTGGCTCAAGGGGAGAAGGAAGGGAAGATGGAAAGCCTGGGCGACATTCTGCGACGGGTGACCGCCAGAAACATATCGAGGACTACCAACGGCGACAGCGCCAAATTCGAGACCAGCAAACCAAGCGTTGACCCTTGTCCCCAATGCAAGGGATTTGGATGGATAACCAAAAGGGTCCCGCTGGGGCACCCGGACTTTGGCGAAGCTTTTCCGTGTGAGTGCCAGGCGACGGCCGAACCCGCCGCCCGGGTGGCCTCCTTGCGCCGCTACAGCAACCTTGGCCCCCTCAGCCGCATGACCTTTGCCGCCACCCAGCCGGAAGGCCCCTTGCCGGACGCGGGCAGCCGGACGTTATTCGGCCAGGCGTTGGAAGCCGCGGTCCGGTTCGCCGAGGAACCCCAGGGCTGGCTGACCTTTGCCGGTCCCAGCGGCTCGGGCAAGACCCATCTGGCGGTGGCGGTAGCCAACCGTTGCATCGAGCGGGGACAGCCCACGTTTTTCATCGTGGCCGCCGACCTGTTGGACCACCTCAGGGCGGCGTATTCGCCGGATAATCCGGTGTCCTACGACGAGCTCTTCGACCAGGTCCGCAACGTACCGGTGCTGGTGCTGGATGACCTGAGCACCCAGACCGCCACGCCGTGGGCCCAAGAGAAGCTGTTCCAGGTCTTCAACCACCGTTTCAACGCCGCATTGCCCACGGTGGTCACCGTCCGCGGTCAATTGCAACGCCTGGACGAAAGCCTGAGGACCCGGTTGGAACCCCCACCAGGCCTTTTCGCAGACGTTTCCGAAGTCAGTTCCCGGGTCTTCCAATTGGGCCGGTTCAATTCGCGCCTGGCCCGGCGCATCGGCGACCTGTCGGAAGAAATGCAAAAAAGGATGACCTTCGCCAGCTTTGATACCAACGGGAACCAAAACGCCAGCCAGAAAGACCGGGATATTTTGGCATTTGCCAAAGAGGCGGCGGAAGCCTTCGCCAGCTCTCCCGAGGGATGGCTTCTGCTCACCGGACAGAGGGGATGCGGCAAGACCCACCTGGCCGTTGCCATTGGCGGTGAGAGCCTGCGCCAGGGGCGGGACGTATTTTTCGCCTTTGTGCCCTCCCTTTTGGACCACTTGAGGGCAACCTTCAGCCCCGACAGCCCCATTGGCTATGATGAGCTTTTCGAGCAGGTCAAAACCGTGCCCTTGTTGATATTGGATGATCTGGGCGCTGAGAGCAGCACCGTTTGGGCCAAGGAGAAGCTGTACCAGATAGTGGTGGAACGCCACGAGGCCCGCCTTCCCACGGTGATCACCAGCGCCTTCGACCTCGACGAACTGGAAGAAGCCGAGCCCCGGGTGGGGTCCAGGCTCATGGACACCAATGTGGTGAATTGGGTGCCCATCTCCGCGGGCAACTACCGGGACCAGCGCCGGGTTTAGAAGCTGTCTCAAAACCCCTGTCTTGCAAATCCACAATCCTTCGACAGGCTCAGGACGAACGGTCAAGAAGAAACCCTTTCCGTTCGTGGTGAGCCCTTCGTCCTTCCGCGGAAGGATCAGGACAGGCTTGTCGAACCACTTTTTGAGATAGACAATTGGCGCCTGCGAGGGACCTCGTGCGCACTGGTAGCCAGCCAAATACCCCAGCCCACCTCATCCATCAGGTCTGTTTTTGGCAGGACCCCATTATCGGCGCCCCATTTGTGTTACCTGCACCAGGATTGATTGACAGGTTGCCGTTTTCCCATTATATTTAACCAAATGGTTAACTATTCTCCTGAGACGTTGAATCTCACCTTTGCTGCTCTGGCTGATCCCACCCGGCGTGCCATATTGGAGAGGCTGGCCCACGGTGACAGTTCGGTCACCGCGTTGGCCGAGCCGTTTGATGTCTCCCTGCCGGCCATATCAAAGCAACTGGGCGTGCTGGAAAACGCCGGCCTGCTGGTGCGGGAGAAAGACGGGAGGGTCCGCCGGTGCCGCCTGGACGCCGCGCCCATGAAGGAAGCGGTGCAATGGATCGGACGGTACCGGAGTTTTTGGGAGGACCGGCTAACCTCGTTGGAAAGCTATCTGAATGAGTTGCAAAAACAGGAGGACCCCGATGACCCAACAAATACCTGAGGTGGAAACCACCCTGCGGGTCACCAAAACCATCGCAGCCCCCAGGGACCGGGTTTTCAAGGCGTGGACCGAACCGGAAATGCTTAAACAATGGATGGGCCCGGAGGCCTCCTGTA
>JADFPM010000113.1 GCA_022562335.1 Chloroflexota bacterium | reverse complement strand
CTAGGCATAACAACTCCGCATGGAAATTACAGCGCGTCAGAACATGGACTCGGTCCACAAATCTTAGTCGAAACTCGCCCCAAGAGCATCTTCGATTTCGCTTTAAAATTGAGCGAAATTTCCGACCCACTTCTGATTCCGAGGGTAATCCGGGACGCAGACATCCCCTACCTGAAAATAGGTGTTGGATCTGAGATGGCAACCCTGCTGAACCCCGAGCGAAATTGGGTGACTAATATTAGGACAATTTACGCCCAAGTATTGATGAAGCATTCCGGAGATTTCAACAAGGCGAACGAAGAGCTATCACTTTACCGAGATTCGATGAGTAGTTTCAGTAAGGCCTACGAAATATGGGACGATCTTCACTCTGGATTGCGCGACAGTTTGACCGATTTGGCCCGACTTGGGAATCAGGCAGCGTCAGCACAAGGTCTGAATTCGTCAGATGTGACGTTCCTATGGGCTGACGCAATCGCAAATAATCTTTACGTAAAATATTCGAAATTGCGATAGCGAATCGACTCTTTGCTACAATGCGACTGGGCCATCGTTTATCGCACTCTTCTATTCTCAATTGCTCTACCGCCCCATGGCGTAGCCGTCGCGGCGGGGGTCGGCGCCGGCGGACAGGGCGCCGGTCTCCTGGTCCACCTTGATGGCGCACATGCCGCCCATGCGGGAAGTCCAGTCGTCCCAAACCTCCACCTGATGTCCCCGGCTGCGCAGGTCTTCCACCACCTGGGCATCGATCCGCCCTTCCACTCCCACCAGTCCGGGATTGTAGGCATGGGGCCAGAAGGAGTTGGGGAAGCTCCAGGTGGACGCCCTGGGGGCCTCAATAGCCTGCTGGGGGTCCATGCCGAACTCGATGACGTTCAAGAATGTCTGGACCATCGACTGGCACTGGACGTCGCCGCCCGGCGTCCCGAAGGGCATCAAAACCTTGCCGTCCTTCATCGCCAGCGCCGGGTTGGGGGTCAGCCGGGGCCGCTTGCCGGGCTGCAGGGAACTGGGATGGTCCGCGTCCAGCCAGCTCTGGGAGCCCCTGGAAGAGAGGATGAACCCCAAACCCTCGACGATGGGCGCGTTGCCCAGGCTGTCGCTGGGAGTGGCGGAAAAGGCGTTGCCCCACCGGTCCACCACGCTGACGTAGCTGGTGTCCGCCTCCAGCCTGCCGGCCACCGCCTCGGGATGGGCCGGACTGCTGCCGTTGGATCCGCCGCCCTGATGGGCCCAGGGGTCGCCGGCGGCCGGCATCCCGGCGCTGGCGTGACGCGGGTCGATGGATGCGCTCCGCTGGGCCGCGTAGGCATGGGAAAGCAGTCCTTCCATGGGAACGTCCACGAAATCCGGGTCTCCGTAATAAAAATGGCGGTCCGAGAAGGCCAGTTTCAGGGCCTCCAACACCGTGTGCAGGTAATCGGCGCTGTTGTGGCCCATGGCCTGAAGGTCGAACTCTTCCAAAATATGCAGGGCTTGGATGCTTACCGGACCCTGGCACCAGGGACCGCAAGTGTAAACGTCGATTCCTTTATAGGATCCCGCGGCCGGAGGCTCAACGCCGACGTGGAAATCGGCCAAATCTTTCATGGTGAGCAGACCGCCCTGCAACCGGCAGAAGTCCACCATCTCTTGGGCGATCTCGCCGTGGTAGAAAAAGTCCCTGACGGCTTGAATGGCGTCTTCCCTGCCCCCGCGGCCCTTGGCTGCGTTGTCATCCTCGACCTGGATCAGACGCCGGAAGGTGCGGGCCAGGTCCGTTTGCACCAGGACTTCCCCGGTCTCCAGGGGCCGGTCACCGGGAACGAATATCTCCCGGGTGCTGGGCCAGGGCAAGCCGCCGCCCTCGTCGCCAACGAAGGCGTCTCCGGCCCGGGACAGCGCCCGTGCCAGCGAGGCCGGAATGGGAAAACCGCCTTCGGCGATATCCAGCGCCGGGGTGACCACCTGCTGGAAGCTCATGGTGCCGTAGAGTCTTATGGCCGTCAGCCAGGCGTCGGCCGCGGCCGGGGTGACGGTGCGGAGGATGCCCGCGGGCAATTCGCCGCCGTGGTTCTTGTTGAAATAATCGATGCTGGCGGCCTGGGGCCAACGGCCTAAGCCGCTGATGGTGACGGTCTCTTTTTTAGATGCGTCGTGGATGAGTATGGGCGCCACACCGGCAAAGCTGGTGTACTGGGGCAGCACCACGTTCAGGGTGATGCCGGCAGCCACGCCCGCGTCCACGGCGTTTCCGCCTTGCTCCAAGATCCGGTAGGCCGATGCGGTGGCGAGATAATGGCCCGCGGCGGCCATGTGGGTCTTCCCGGTGATCAGAGGACGGTAGGTACGAATCCCGATAGCCAAGGCGCGCCTCCCGGACCGCCCCATTTTGGGCGGCCGCAACGAATTCTGCCCGTGAATCTGAGGCTCGATTATATACCGGGGCACGCTCGTAGCGTCAACTTGGGCGCCAGGGATGAATCGCCGGTTCTACACGAACCCACGCAACTCCACCGCCCTGGCCACCCTTTCCACGCCGATCTCCAGGGCCGCCTCTCGATAGGTCAGGTTTCGGGTTTTGGCCTTGGCGCGCATCTCCCGGTAGGCGGCGATCAGGATCTTGGCCAGTTCCTGGTTCACCTGGTCCTCATCCCAGCGGAATTCCTGCAGGTTTTGAGTCCACTCGAAATACGAGACGATGACCCCTCCCGCGTTGACCAGTATATCGGGAAGGAGCACGATGCCGCGGTCGGCCAGTATCTCGTCGGCCTCGGGAGTGGTTGGATGGTTGGCCGCCTCCATTATCAACCTCGCCTTGATCCTGGAGGCGTTTGCGGCGGTGATGACGTTGCCGATGGCGGCCGGGATCAGCACGTCGCAATCCAATTCCAAAAGCTCCTGATTGGTCACCCGCTCTCCGGCGGGCAGGTCATCGGCAGGGACATCCAATCCCTTGACGGCCAGCAGCGTCGTCACGTCCAACCCTTTGGGGTTATAGATCCCGCCGCTGGCGTCGCTGGCCCCGACCACCTTGCATCCCTGCTCATTCGCCAGCCGGACCACCCAGGAGCCAACGTTGCCCAAGCCCTGCACGACTATCCGGGCGCCCTTCAGGTCCATGGGCATGTCCCGGGCCATCTCTTGGAGGATCGTCACGACGCCCCGCCCGGTGGCTGCCTCCCGGCCCAGGGACCCCCCCAACTCCACCGGTTTGCCGGTGACCACCGCCGGAGAGTGCCCGTGAATCAGACCGTAGGCATCCATCATCCAGGCCATGGTCTGGGAGTTGGTGCCCATGTCCGGCGCGGGAATGTCCCGGTGGGGGGCGATCAGATGCTCGATACCGATGGTATACCGCCGGGTCAGCCGGTTCAATTCATCATGAGACAGGGCGTTGGGGTCGCATTGGACGCCGCCTTTAGCCCCGCCGAAGGGTATGTTCACCAGGGCTGTCTTCCAGGTCATCAACGAGGCCAGCGCCCTGATCTCATCCAGGCCCGCTTCTGGGTGGTATCTAACCCCGCCTTTATAGGGCCCTCTGGCGGCGTTGTGCTGCACCCGGTAGCCCGCGAACACCTTTACCTGGCCGTCATCCATCCGTACCGGCACCTGGACCTGCAACTCCCGCCACGGCCGCCGCAGCATCTCTCTGCATCCATCGGGCAGGCACAGCCGGTCGGCCGCCCGGTCAAACAGGAGATTGACCTCTTCGAATGGATTCAACTGCTGGACTGACAGCATTTTCGGCCTCCTTGGGCATCATCGAACCGTAGATCTCGATCTGATAAAGCCGTGTATCAAATACTTGGGCGGTAAGTCTCTAGGATCCCAGAACTGGTTTAGCTTGTTTCCTGGGCCGCCACAATCAATTAAATCCCCATCAGGGATTAGATTCCGGTGGGTCACCATCGAATCGGTCCATGGTGTTGACGCCTGAATGGGCAAGGTGCGGGACATGGCGCCTCTCAGGGCGGAATCGCCCCAAACATCCGGAGAAGGTATGCTAGAATCTGGCACAAATCTGGCGTGGGGATGAGATTCAAATGCTGTTGGAAATCGACGTGACCGACGGCGCCAATAGCCCGCTGACGGTCAACCGGATATTCGACCTGCTGGACCAGCCCAGAGACATCACGGGCGTGTTCACCGCAGGTCAGGACGGGGAGGACACCTGGTGCCGGGTCACGGGCTGGAGCTCGTTGGGCCCCTGCGCCGCCAGATCGGCCCGATCGGAAGACTCGGGGGAAGGGGTGATCCTGCTGGTGTACGGCGGCGGCGAAGGTATCAGGCTACAACCCTGGGACAGCACGGAAGAGTGGGACCTGGACAACCCCAACCAATGGGGAGAGGCCTGCCTGATGCTGGACAAAGACGCGCCGGTGGAATATTGGGTCCCGGGGACACCGCGCTAGCCTGAGCCGAATTTTTTCCGGCTGTTGGCGCGCCTAAGTTCCAGACCCAGAGAAGGCCGGCATCACGTCTTTGGCAAACTGGCTCAACTGGTCTTTGAATTCGGGCCAGGGCATGCCCTCCGGCCATTGAAGCACTATGTCCTCCAGGCCCGGATACCTTTCTTCAATCTCCCGCAACAAGCCAACCACTGATTCTGCGGGACCACAGGCCCAAACCTTCTGCTCCACCCCGTCTTCTATGCTGGGAGCGCCGGAGGGCGCGCCGGGGGTTCCCCACGCCCTGCCCTGGGAATCGGTGTAGCGGACGAACCCAAAGGGGGCGAACCATTTATACCGTTCGTCGTGATACGGCCTGACACTCTCCATGGCTTTCTGCTGGGTCTCGCCGATGTAAAACCCGATGCCCAGGGCCATATCCTGGCCCAAGGCCAGTTGCCGGCCCGCTTTGGCAGCCACTTCCTGATAGGTGTTAAATAGCTGCTCAACCAGCTTCTCACCGGTTAGGGCGACCATGCCCTTGATGCCCTTGGTGGCGATGTATTCCAGGGTCCGGCCGCTGGCGATGGGCTGCCAGATCTCCACCGGCAGGTTTATGGGCCGGGGCACCATAGTGATGTCCTTGAGCTGATAACCCCGGTACGGCACGTCGGCGGGGATGGTGTAATGCTTGCCGTGGTGACTGAATGAGTCCTCGTTGAACGCCTTGAATATGATCTCCATCTGCTCTTCGAAGAGCTCTTTGTTGGCGTCGTTGTCTATCACCGGCGCGCCGAACGTCTCAACCTCCCGGGAGTGGTAACCCCGGCCAACGCCGAAGATCAACCGCCCTCCGGTGAGCACGTCGGCCATGGCGAAGTCCTCGGCCAGGCGTAGTGGGTGCCACATGGGAACGACGTTGAAGGCCGAGCCGAACTTGAGCCGCTTGGTGATCCCCGCCAGGTGGACCCCCAGCAGGATCAGGTTGGGGAAGCACTCGTAACCCTCCCGCTGGAAGTGGTGCTCCGCCGTCCACATGCAGTAATAGCCCAGCTCGTCCATGT
This sequence comes from Chloroflexota bacterium, assembly GCA_022562335.1. Taxonomy (GTDB): domain Bacteria; phylum Chloroflexota; class Dehalococcoidia; order Lucifugimonadales; family UBA3495; genus Io17-Chloro-G2. The sequence continues at coordinate 3,010 of JADFPM010000113.1, read as the reverse complement.
GCTGGGCCAGGGACACGGCGCTGTCATACGCCTGAACCAAACGCTCGTTGGGATACCGGCGCTCGTCGGCAGGGGTGCCGTCGAGTCCCACGTTCTCGAAATCGATCTGCCCAACGTACAGAACAGAAAACCGTTTGATCATTCCTCAGTCCTTACTCAATCCATTGTATTAGGATGCAAATTTGGAAGGGTGGGCACGCGATCCGGCCCACCCCTGGAGACGGCCCATTATAGCATGGGCCAACCTCGATTCTTCCTTCAAATCTCTACCCAGGCCATTACCCAGCGGACGGCGAGTCACTCTCGTTGATCCCCTTGTTTCCCGGCGGCCAGGTACAGAAGTGAAGGCAGGACGATCAGGGCCGCCGCCGCCGCCATGGCGATCATGGCGGCGGTGATGATGCCGTAGGCTGAGAAAAGGGGCATGGGAGAAAAGGACAAGACGGCGAAGCCGATGACACTTGATGCCGCCGAGCCGGCCAGCGCTACCCCGGTCCCTTTGGCGGTGGCGCGCAGGGCTTCCTCGCGATTGTTCCGGTCCGTTTGCCCCCGGTCCGCCAACTCCTGACGGAAGCGCTGGGTCACGTGGATGGAGTAATCTATCCCCACGCCGATGGATACGGCGGCGATGGTGGCGGTGACGAAGTTCAGGTGGAACCCCGCCAGGTACATGAAAGCGTAAAGCCAGGAGACCACCAGGCCGATGGGAAGAATGGTCACCAGCGCGTAGCGGGCCGAACGCATCCAAACCATCAGCAAGACCAGGCACGCGGCCACGGCCACCGGCAGGGACGTGTTCAGGGCGCTGGTGGCCGCTTGAAGGGTGGAATGCCTGGTGAACGGCGAACCGGTCACCCCGGCAAACGATATGGAAGGCAGCTCTCGCAGAGGCTCCAAGTCCTTTTCCAGGGACCGGAGGGCCGGCGACACGTTGGCCTGTTGCCGCGTGCCCAACACACCGAAAACGATGATGGTGGCCTGTTCTTCTCCCCTCCCTAGATCGGCGCCGTTATCTGGGCCGGGAACGTGGAACAGGGTCTCCCGGACCTGTACCGGGTCGTAAACCAGCGTCCCACGGCGGATAGGCACCCCGTGTTCCACGGTGTAGTCGTAGGTAGCCAGTATCTGCTCCCGCGAGTCGGGTATCCCATCGCCATCATCGTCGGTAACCGCCACGCCGGTTCCTTCACTGATACGGCTTCGGGCGTACTGGCTGCCGGTGACGCGGGCCAGCACGGTCAACAAAGTGCGCCGGTACAGGGAAACCCCGCCATCCCCAGTCTGCCCCAGGTATGGGTTGCGGCCCATCCGGTCCAGCAGGTCACCGATGGCGGATAACGTATCTGCCCCGGTCAGGTCTCCCTGGATGTATATCACGGCGGGCTCTCCGGACAGTGCCGGTCCAACATGCTGGTCCAGTTTGTCCAGGCCGGTGACCAAGTCGGAATCCGAGTCGAAAAACTCCTTCACGTCCAGCCGGGGCTCCAACTGGAACGCCAGGTAGGTGGTGGCCACGGTAAGCCCGGCGGCCGCGAACAGCACCGCCCAGCGGAAACGCACCAGGGCCATGACCGCCGCCGCCAACCCATCCGGCACAGGTGAAGCCCGCGCCGCTGTTTTAAAACCGCCCGGCGCGCCATCTTCCTGGGCTTTGCGGGCGGTCCGCTGGTCCAAGCGCATGGCCACCAACGGCAAAAACATGCCCATCACGATGTAGCTGGCAAAAACGGCGATGCCCGCGGCGATGCCAAAGCCAATGACCGTCTCGATACCCGAGGTCACGTTGGCCAGGAAGGCGATCCCGTCGGAGAGCATCGCCAACGTCAGGGCCCCAAAAACCTTCGACATTCCGTTCTGCAGCGCTAAAGGCGGCGCCAGCGGTATCGACCCTGTCCGCGACCGCTCCTCGCGGTAGCGGGCCATGGCGTGGATGAAAAAGTCCACGCCCAGGGAGATCATCGCGATGGGAACTATCAGGTCCAATGTCAAAGAGGATTTAAGCCCCACCAGATTGGAGCCGCCCTTGAGCCAGACGAAAAGCATCAACAGGCCCACCAGCGCCATACCCGCCGAACGGGGCGAGCGCAGCGCGATCCCCACCACCACCAGGACCAGCAGGACCGTGGCCGCCACAAAGGGCAACGCCTTACGGCCCTGCTCTCTGGATTCCAGGTTTATATCGATGGCCAGGCCCCACAACCGGTAGTTGGCCTGATCTCCCCGCAATAGTTCCTGCACCTGCCGGTTGTAGCGTTCTTTTGCCAGCGTCACATCGTCGTTGGCCAGGTTTAGGGTGGACCGGCCGCCGCCCAACATCTGGTTGTCGGAAGCGACGTAGGATGACAGCGCCGAAGCCCGCCAGTAGTCAAACTCCTGGCCGTCTATCATCCTGGTCTCAAATCCGGCGTCCCGGGAAAGCGAGTCCCGCAGCGGGCGGCCGGTGTCGCTGGCAAACAGGCGGTGCAGGGCCTGTTTCACCTGGTCGTCGGATGCCGTCGCCAGGGTCGCATCGGTCCGGGGGTCCAGCGCCAGCAGGGTATTCACGGCATCGGCGATGGTGAACACGCCGATGATCTGCCGCTGGTTGTCGGCGTCGTACCCGTCGTAGAGAAATCGTTCCAAGCTGGAGTCCCGCAACCTCTCCTCGTTTTGGTACAGCTCCCATAACGGGGCCTGGCGCAGAATGTCTCCCGTCCTATCTTCGACAATGAACCCGGTGCCATGGATGCGGGGAGGAAACCTGGTGTGTACTTTTTCTTGCAGGTCGAATACCGGCCCACCGGGGTCCTGGGAAGCCTGCTCGGTGGGCGCCATCAGGAATATGGGCAGCACCAGCAGTGCGGTCGCCAGCAGTACGGAGGCGATGAACCAGCCGGAATACCGCACCAGCCAGGCGCCGGTCTTTCCGGCAATAGCTACTTCCCATCCCGCCCGTCCGGTTGCTGCCCTGCCAAATGTGGCCCTGTTGATCACCAACCTATTCGACCACACGGCGGCGGCGCATGTCGTC
>JADFPM010000112.1 GCA_022562335.1 Chloroflexota bacterium | reverse complement strand
CAGTATGCGGCAGGCGATTTCACTTACACCTATGATTGGGAGAAAGCCCTTGGTTATAACAAGCAATCGGTGGAGGGCCTTCAAGTATTCGTCGGCGGTGAGTTCCAACAGAACGCCGGTGGAATGGCTGTTGACACTAACGCCGGCCTGTTCCTCGACCCTCAATCGGGTCAGGTATTCGATCTAGGCGGGGTGCAGTTCTATGACGCTAAAACCGGTGAGCCCATTGACCTTGACCTAAACTCGGCCCAGTATGCGGCCGGCGATTTCACCTACACCTATGATCCCAATGAAGCCCTTGGGTTTAAGCCCCGGGTAAACCTTGGTTTTCGCTCCGAGGAAGCCATTTTGGCTTCCGGCCAGACCGCCGCGTTCACCTCCGAAGACTTTATCAATAAAGGCGGCGATTTCGCCTACGGCATAGCGCATGACATGGACCACCGCGGGTTCCAGGATTTGGGATCCGATGCGGTTGCCGGCATGTACGAGGCCATGGACCACGACCAATTCTTGGGCCTGGAAGGCGGCCAAATGGCCGGCATGTTCGCGGCCATGAACGGGTACCAGATCCAAGGATTCGATCCCGCCGATGTAGCGGCGGTCGCATCCGCCATGTCGCGCCAAGACTTTGGGCTCCTGGACCCGGATAGCGCTTTTGGCATGTTCAACAGCATGGGCGTCGATGAATCCCTGGATCTGGAGGCCGAGGCCCTAGCCGGCCTGATCAACGAATTCGAGGCTTCCCATTTCGAAGAGTTGGGCGGCGAACAGGTCTCCCAGATCGTCGGAAGCCTGGATCGGGACCACCTGGCCAGCTTGGGCAGGGCGCAAGCCCTTGGCGTGGCCAGCGCCTTGGGAGAGAGCCACTTCGTTGCTCTGGATTCCGGCCGGTTATTCGGGCTGACCACGGCTATCGACGCCAACGACATCGGCGCCCTGGGTGAAGTAGTGCTGGAGATAATTGCGGGAGGTTTGGAGGTGGCCGACCTGGCTGCCCTGGACACGGACCTCGCCGGGGAGATCTTCGGGCAGGTGAGCGACGACGCGCTTACTGCCTTCGACGATTCCCGGGTGGAAGCCGCTCTTGATTCTCTGGACGCCAATTTCTTCAACGCCGGCGCCGCCGATTTCGACAGCATAGCTGGAGGCGATACCATCTTCGACCAGATTTACTACGCCACCCCGGAAGTCCTGCTCAATCTCTTCGAAGGTAATGGGTTGGCGGACGTATTCGGAGGCAAACTCTTCGGCAGATGATCCGGCCTACGACCTGCCAACCGGCCGTGATGTCCCGGCATCCAACGGCCCCGGAGCAAAACTCCGGGGCCGTTCAGCGTTCAAGCCGGGGTTGAGCGTCCTTCCGCCGCCCGGCCAAAACTAACTACCTGATGTGGTTTTAGATTAAAATCGCCTGGGTCTCCACTCCCGCTCAACCAGGTTTTTGGGACCGTTGACCGCCTCCAGAACGGAGCCCGCGCCGAACCAACCTGGGGTTGGCGTTGAATTTTAATGGACCGGAGTTAGGCACCATGGCTACTGACACCTCCCTTCCCCGGGGTGAGATCATTCAGCAGATGGACGGCGTCTACGAGCTTTTTCCCATACCTCCCGAGCAGGAGGTCTTGTTGGCATTGATAAAGGACTGTTTGGCGGAATGGGAGCACATTCGGATAGGCCCCCTTATCCCCGGAGCGATCTGGGAGATAAAGCCTCCCTGTCCACCCAGGATTGGGTTCCAGGATGGATATTTAACCATGGACTTCCAGACCTGGCACTGCCATCTGTGTATAGGGGAGTCCAAGAGCGCGCCAACCGACGTGGCGAAACACCGGCGGACCGGCCGGGCTGAACTATACCGCCGTCTAAACCCCGACTCCCAACCGACCTCATGGGGATTCCGGATGTTCAACGGCGCGGGAGAGCAACAGGTCACGATTCTGCTGCCTAATCCCCATCTCGACGAAGACCAGAATTACGTGGATGAGCCAGACTGGAGCCGGTTGTACCTGTGGGATAGGCTGACGCAAAAATTCTTGGGCCGCGGTCAGGACCCCATGGACCGTTCGGCTCCCAAGTTTTTTCATGGGTAGATTTTCATGGATAGAAGAGACCGCGGCGGTTGAAGGCCTGGCGATGATTGGAAAAATCGGCGCTACATATTCCGTTCGTGGTGAGCCGGTCGAACCATTGTCCCCGGGCCATTCGACAAGCTCAAGGCGAAAGGATCATTCCAACGGCTGTTTCCAAAACCAGGGCCTAGCTGAACGTGGAAAGCTCTATTATCTCGGCGCTTTTTTGGCCTGATCCCAGCTCTAAGATAGCCACCTGACCTAGGCGCCGCATCTGTTTCGGAAGCTTGGGGCTGCCTGGGTTCAACATCAGGATTCCTTGGTATTCCTCGACTACGGCATAGTGGGTGTGGCCGAATATGACTATATCGACACTGGCGTCGAACACGGTCTCGAGAGCCTTGGAGAGATCGGCGTCAGGGGGGAAATGCTTGGACAAGGGGCTGAACTCGGTGACCTCTTGAGCCATTCCCGGAACCATCAAGTCATGGATCAAGCCTATGGTGTGCCCTTCGAGATGCAGGACTCGCTTTTTGTCCACCACCCGGGGGTCTTGTTTGAAATGGAAGTCACCTTCCATTTCAACGGCGTACACCGGTGCGATCGCTTCCAACCAGTCCAGGCACGCGGGAACGTAGATATCTCCAGCATGCAGGATCGCGTCTACACCCTGGAACGCTTCCGCGACCTCTGGCGGTGGTTCCGCCCCAACACTGGGGTTATGTGTGTCGGATATGACGCCTACTTTGATAGCGTGTACTCCAGTTGATCGATTGGCTCAACGATTTTCTGTGGTCAATGACTACTGGCCCTCTGGTTGAGTCACATCTTCATCGGCGGCTTCGGCGGGTTTTTGTTGGTCACGCCGGACCAGCACATACGTAGTCCGCATCATAATCAACAGGGCGATCAGAAGGCTTACTGTTATGCCCCCTATCACCAGGGTTATGATGTCTACCGCATTCATCCCGTTCTCCTTTAGCGTGGCAAGAAAGCAGGCCCAGGTATTTCAGCCCCTCCACCAAGCGCTACGGCCTTATTGCGGGGGCAGGTAGATATATCGGAACATCGTCCGGCGGGCATACCCTGACTGGCGGCTTCGGAAACCCTGAACCACAAGCCCAGGTGACCGGCCACCAAGCATACCGCGAAATGCGTATTTGGTCATGGAAGGGTGTTGACGCGGCCAGCAGCGCGGGCCAAAGCAGGTTCCAACGCCCCGCGGATCGGCGGTTGGCAACCCCCGGGTGGGAGCGAACCACCCCCACGGTGGGCCACCAGACCGGCGGCGCCGGGTAACTAGCGCAAAACCAATATTACTTCAACGGGCTTTGGTTCTACACTATGGTGCCACGCAAAATCATTTGGGTGTATTCCCTTATCGAGAGCGGCCCGTTCAACACCGGTCCGATCCACGTCGTTTGGCCCAACTGAGCCCACTGAGCCACCCTACGGGCAAAGTATATGGTCAAGAAATCTTCTCGCCGCACTGCCGGTGATCCCGGTAGCGGAGATGAACAAGGTTCTAGTGAATCAGATGGGAAAGCCGGCGGCGTCGAGCCGGGTGTGGACCTCGGCCACAGCGTGCCGAGCAGATTAACATAACGACATCAACGGTGTAATTCCGTAGTCACAGGGGTCTGATCTGGTTGAAGCCAGCAAATGCCACGCCGGTATGAGGAACACCGACCCAGAGTTGACGGCCGACTTACCGGCCCTTTTCAAGAGTGGGATTTGGCGCGCTGGCCCATCACCCGGCAAATAATGCCCAGCCGCTCAACTGCACCGTTGAAAACGTGGCGCCTTTCGGTGATCGGCGCTGTTTAGACCGATTCCCTACATTGGGGTTACGGTATTACCGAGGGTTGGGAAAGCGCCATTATCCGCCCGTCCGGGCCTTGTCCAAGACGGTTGGCCCGGAACCAGGCGATACTAAAAGCGTCTAGCGCCTCATTGCGCTGAAGCAGTCGCTGCAATACACCGGCTTGTCGCCCCGGGGCAGGAAAGGCACCTGGGTGTCAATGCCGCACTGGGCGCAGACCGCTGGATGCATCTCTCGCTGGCCACCGCCGAAGCCGCCGCCGCCGCCGCCGCCCTGCTGGTTCCTGCGGGCGCCGCGGCAAGCCGGACAACGGCTGGGCTCATTTGTGAACCCCTTGGAAGCGAAAAATTCCTGTTCGCCGGTCGTGAACACAAACACTGCGCCACAGTCTCTACAGGTTAGGTCTTTGTCTGATATCGCCATCCGGATGGCCTCCATATGTGTTGAGTCGGTCCAGTTGAGGTCATCCGGTATCGTTATCCGGTCGAATAGAAACCTTAACTTGCACCATCGCAATATTAACAGATTCGGCGCGATATGTGTTGCTTCTAGTCGACGGCAATGGAAACACGGCCCAAAATGGTGTTGAGGAGCCTGCCGCCGCCGCGCTACGAAGCTAGCATAATGATCGGCCATGGCTATGGATGCGATGGCTTAGCCAACCAAAACACCGTGGTCTGCGCCAAAACCACCCCGACAATGAAGAAGAATACGATCCAAGCGCCAACAATCGTCCGGCTGTGTGAGGTTAAGGGCCCCTTGTTTAAAACCGAGGAGCTGCTATTTTCCTGATATCCTGTCCCGGTTTTCTATATCTTGTTTGAGCCTAGCATGGCTTTCTTTGACATATCGGGCTGACGATGGGTGATGGGTAAAACCCAAATCAACACCGGTGGAGCCTTGCGTGGCTTCAGGTTGTTCAAAATGTTGATACCCTGTAACTTGGTGCCAATAGCAACGTGGCCGATGACCGCGCCGGTAATTCGCTGCCGCGTCTTGCCGAAGATCTTGGGGGAACGACGGAATGGCCGGCAGCCAGCACCATCTGTTGATAATCTACACGTCCAAAAATGGGCGCACCGGCGGCATGGTGGAACCCATCAGGCAAGGGATCCTCGAAGGCGGGGCCACCGCTGCCGTCCGGACCGTTGAAGAGGTGCGGTGGGATGAGATGCTGGCCGCCGATGGCATCATCGTGGGTACGCCGGTGCGGTTTGGCGATGTTGACTGGCAGGTCAAACGGTTGTTCGACGTCACCGCTTACCAAGACTATCCGGGGCCGTTGTCAGGCAAGGTAGGCGGCGCTTTCACCGGTGGCGGAAGGCCGGGCAGCGGCGCGGAGTTGGCCCTGCTCAGCATGCTCCACATACTGATGAACCACGGCATGGTCATCCAGGGAAACGCCCACTCGTCCCACTACGGCCCGGTTTCGTTGCGCGAGTCGTCTTGGGAAGAGGTCGAGTCAACGTGTAAAAATTGGGGAAGGCACTGGGCGCATTTGGTGCGGCGGCTGCATGGAGAAACGGTCTGACAGTTATGCTCACCAGCCAGGTTGGGGAAATATCACTCGGCGGCGGTCGATCCGGCCCGATGCAGGATAGAGCCAAGGAAATGAAAACCGGCTAGGGCCGGTATGGCAACCAATCGAGGAGTCGTTGAGATGGATGATTCAGTGGGTCCAGAGGAAGTAAGGGCTGCCGCGGCGGCTTGCAAGAAGGCGCTTTCTGATCTTGTCGACCGGGACTGGTCGGTGCGGGCGGGCGGTCTGGACTGGTCATGCCGCCAGACCCTGGAACATATTCCGAATACGCAGATATTCTACGCGTCCCAATTGGCGACCGCGGCAAAAGACAGGCTCCCCTTGGCTCGCGGCGGACAAGATAAGCTTACCGTTGCGGAATTGCTGTTGACCATAGAGGTGAACGCCTCGGTCCTTGAGCATGTGATCCGCGCCGCGCCCGAGTCAACGCGGGCGTTCCATCCCGCCGGCATGGCGGATGCCAGCGGGTTCGCCGCGATGGGGTGCGACGAGATCCTGATCCACACCGCGGACATCGCAGCCGGATTGGGAATCGACTTCAACCCGCCCGAGGATCTGTGCGGCCGGGTCCTCGCCCGGTTGTTTCCCTGGGCGCCAACGGACGTTGGGCATTGGGATTCTTTGAGGTGGGCCAACGGGCGAATATCACTGCCTGGATCGGGGCCCCAGGACGAGAACTGGCGTTGGCATTGCGCGCCGCTCAGCGAGTGGGACGGGCAGATCCCCCGGCGCACCTGACCACCGGCCCATTGCCGTGGTCAAGCGCCCTTTTTATTGGGTTCAATGCTAAGGGTCTACTCCGGCGCTGCCTCGGCTACCGCTGGCGGCGGGACTCAGCGTATTCATCCAAGAGAATAAATATCGCCAGCAGGGCTAACAACGCGCCGCCGGTGAACCATCCCACGATCCCCAATTTCCAATTCTGCCCCTCAAAGAACGGCAGCGCCAGGCCGGTAAAACCGCAGCCAAAAGCCGCCACGGCGAAACCCCGAGCCAGCATCTTTTTGATATTCATCGCCTACCTCCGAAACAGCCAGGATGAAGGGTCCACCCGGCGTCCAAAGAATACCCTCGGCATACCTTATCGATTTTTGGGATTCAAACCGTTGGCAAATCAAAACGCCCGATGTTGGGAATGAAACCTTCAGTGGGCGTAGGATTGGACACTAGGTGGATAGCAGCTTGTCCGATGCCATTATCCGCTCAATATTCGCCTTGGGGCTGGTGAACTCGGCGTTTTTGCCTTTGAGATCGTCTTCGGTCACTCCACGAGCGGTTGCACATCCGCCTCAAACATAGATCGGCGTTTTGTTGGCGATGGTTGTGGCCATCAAGTCTTTGAGCGGTGGCCAGCCCACCCCGACAACGGCGTTGGCGACCGATTCTTTCATCAAAACCACGGCATCGCCAAACAAGGTGATGGTAGGTTCGTGGCCGGCTTCGACGGCGCCGTTGGCGTTCAGAAATGGCAGTACGGCTTTCGTTGGATTCTCTGACCCGTTTGTGCTGAAACACATGATTGTTCCCATGTCATCCTTCCTCCTAAAATGTACTCCACGAAATGTGGTACGCCGGTAGATCGGGCAGCCCTCTACCCTTTCGCAAAAACGAGCTACCCCCAGACGATATAGCAGTATACATGGTCATCAAACGAGCCATCTGGCCAATGTTGCCAAGTGAATCGGCCACAGATCGCGCCGCGGCAAATGCCCCGCCTCCGCAGGCGCCGTAGTGTGGGCGCTCGGCTACCGGTGCCACCCCATGCCCTGGTGGTATCCCCGCAGGTAGGCGACCTGTCCGCCGTGGACGATATTGTCCCAGACCAAGATGCCCAGGGCATCGTCGACCACCATCGTCGCGGTGGGGGCGTTCCACTGGATCTCCCGCGCCAGGTCAGCCTCGGACAACGAACCGATGTAGGCGGCCGCCGCTGCGTTTGATCTGTCGAAATAGTCCATGAGGATGTCTTTGGACGGCGACTGCCAGGCCGCGGCCCGTTCGTTGCTCCAACCCATGCCCATGTCGTCGGCGTCTTCCGGCATGGAAAACCTCTCGTACCAGGCGTCCTTGGACCAGAGTTGAGGTTCGTCCTTCAGACGTTCAACTAATTCTGTCACATTAAATACTTTATCATCAGTGAAAATACTTTCATGCGGCGTTCCGGCAATGTTTACATCTCCATACATACTGTCGATAAGATGCTCCGTCATCAGATCTTTCCTGTCACAGACAACATTGTCATGAAACTCGTAACCAAGACGCTTTGTGTTGTCGATCGGCCAGCACACTACAGATTTCATACCGAAAGAAGCAGCTGCATGCTGAGCAAAAGAGTCTATGAACAACCTCTTCTTTGAAATGTATACAAGTGCAAGCAAATCCCGGATTCCCTGTGTCTGATAAAAAGGCACATTCTGCAGCTGCAGTTGATCCTCTCTTCTGAGATGCACAGGCTGCAGTCCCGATGACCGCATAGCCTCCACGACCTCCTGAGCCTGATGAATAGGAATATCACGGCACCAGGAATACTTATGCTGCTGATCCGGACCTCCGCCATTGGTCTGAATCAGGAATACATCCACATCTTTAAACTCATTTGAAATACGCTGAATTTCTGAATGCGACAGGTATAAAGTCGGTTTTTCTCCACGATATGGAACCTGACACATTTCTGCCCAGGCTTCTATAAGATGGATCTCTTTTCTGAGGTACCTGGCGTGAAAATAAGGCTCGAAGTGAAATACTTTACAGTCGGACACTGTAGGACCGTTGATAAAATCTGTGTAGAAATAAGCTGCGTTTCCGCCGGGCTGAACTCTGTAGATGTCAGGGTTGTGGATCCAGACACCTGGCCAGAAGGAAACCACAATAAGACGCCACTCAGGAAACTGCATTTTGATTGCAGTGGCAACAGCTGTCGCAGCTATATTCTTGCCGAATCCGCCGTTGACATGAAATATGATATTCTTATGCATTGAAGCTGAGAACTGGAAATAATCTTACTTGGAAATGTATACAATTATCAAGTCTTTACTTCCGTCGTCTCGACGTGCGCAACCCA
>JADFPM010000001.1 GCA_022562335.1 Chloroflexota bacterium | reverse complement strand
ATTGACCTATCCCCAACTCGGTGAGCTGAGCCACCGCTTCATAGGTCAGGGTGCCGCTGCGGGAGACCACTCCGGTCCGGCCCGGCAGATGTATGGAACCGGGCATGATGCCCACCTTGCAGGCGGCGGCGGGATTGATCAATCCAGGGCAATTGGGTCCGATCAGCCGCACGCCTTTGTTGTCCAGGTACCGGTCCAGTTTGACCATATCCTGAACGGGGATTCCCTCGGATATGCAGACCACCAACGCGATCCGGGCATCGGCGGCCTCGACCACGGCGTCCATGGCGGCTCGAGCGGGAACGAAGATCAGAGATACGTCGGCGCCGGTCTTTTCAACCGCTTCCTCCACCGAGTCGAACACGGGAATGTTTCCATCGACGACCTGGCCGCCCCTGCCGGGAGTTACCCCCGCCACCACATTGGTGCCGTAGTCGAGGCAACTTTTGGCGTGGAAACCGCCCTCGCGGCCGGTGATCCCTTGAACCAAGATGCGGGATTTCTCGTCTATTAGAATGCCCATGCAGGCATGATCTCCGGGATCGATTTGTGGCGGATTGACTGGGATGGGCGTGGCGGAACGGGCCTGACTGGAACGCCCACAGGCTGAAAGTGGATTTAAACCTGTGATTACCGGACCTTTGAGATGGCCTCGGCAGCCTCAAGCATGGTGCCGGCGAAGGTCACATCCAAGCCCGATTCTCGCAAGATGGTTTTGCCCTCATCGACATTTGTCCCCAGCATGCGTACGGCAAGCGGCAGCGATGAGCCCGTGTTCTTATAGGCCTGAACGATACCCTGAGCCGCAATGTCGCAACGGAGGATGCCTCCAAATATATTTACCAGCATGCGGTCTACATCCGGGTCCGAGAGTATGATCGCCACCGCGCCGGCGACCTTCTCCACGCTGGCGCCACCTCCCACGTCCAGGAAGTTGGCCGGGGCCGCCCCCACGGTGCTGATCACGTCCATGGTCGCCATGGCCAGGCCGGCGCCGTTGACCAAACAGCCAACGTTTCCGTCCAGCTTGACGTAGGCGACATCCAACGCGGCGGCCCGGGCCTCAAGCTCATTCTCTTGAGAAGGGTCGGCAAGTCCTTGGGCGTCGGGATGCCGAAATAGGGCGTCATCCTCCAAATCGACTTTGGCATCCACGGCGATGAGTTCTCCGCCGGTGGTCACGGCCAGAGGGTTGATCTCCACCAACGAGCAGTCTTGCTGGACGAAGAGCTGGTACATCCCGGACATGATCTGGGCCGCCATGCCGGCGGCCCCATTTTTCAGGTCCAGTTTGTCCGCCAACCGCCGAGCCTGGTAAGGCAAGAAGCCCAACACGGGGTCTATGGGTTCGGCATGGATGGCATCGGGATCGGTGGCGGCCACTTGCTCTATGTCCATCCCGCCGGATTTGCTGACCAACATCGCCGGCAAACAACGGCCGCGGTCGACGGTGATGGCCAGGTACAACTCTCGGGAGATGTCGGCGACCTCTTCCACCAGAAGACGGCTGACCGGCACACCCTGGGCATCGGTCTGGGGAGTGACCAAGTTTTTGCCCAACAAGCCGGCGGCGAATTCTAATGCTTCCTCCGGGGACTGAACCACCTTGATCCCGCCGCCTTTACCCCTGCCGCCGGCGTGGACCTGGGCTTTGATCACGGCGCGGCCGCCCAGTTTCCGGACGGCCTGGCCGGCTTCCGCCGGAGTGGTGGCTACCTCGCCCTTGGGCACGGGGATGCCGTATCTGGAGAAAAGGTCTTTTGCCTGGTGTTCGTGGATCTTCATTTCACAGCCAACCCGGCTTCCCGGGCGTATCACTTCATTCCCGATGCGAGGTCCCTGGATCGATGGTGGACGCAGGCCCCACCACGGCGGGCCTCACCAACCGGCGGTCAACCTTTTAAAACCCGGCGGAGACGGGCCCGCCGGGTTTGTGTTTGCCGGTTTTTTGGCCGGCTTGGCAGAGACGGTTTTGGCGCCGCCGCTAGTTGCCGCTCTCCAACGCTGTGCCGGGTCCCTGCAAGTATTTGAATATGTCGGCTTCCGAAGACAGGATGACCGTGGTCCGTTGGTTGAATATTGACCGGTAGGCCTCCAAACTTCGTTGAAATGCGAAGAATTCAGGGTCTGCGTTTAGGGCTTCCGCGAGGATCTTGATGGCCTCGGCTTCCCCTTCGCCCCTGAGGCGGTTGGCTTCCTGGTCGGCCTGGGCCAGGATGACCTCCACCGTCCGGTCGGCCCGTGCCCGGCGCCGGCGAGACTCTTCTTCACCCTCGGCCCTTAGCTTGCGGCCGATCTTTTCCCGGTCGGACCTCATCCGCTCGAAAACCCGGCCGGAAACCTCGCCGGGGAAGTCGGCGCGTTTGATGCGAACGTCATGCATGACAATGCCAAATGATTCCGGTTCCGCGGCCAACTCATCCCGTATGGCGGCCAGCACTTCATTTAGCATGATGGCCCGGTTTTCCGTGGCCGACACCTGCGAGTTGCCCTCTTCGTCGGTCACTGGGTTGCCTTCATCGTCGAGTTCCACGTCGCCGCCGATGATCTCCTCCCGGCTCCTCTCGGCCACCTGGGCACGAAGGGCCGCGTTGATCCTTTGGCCCAGCACCCGGCGGGCGTTCTCTTCCGATTGCAATGTTTTGCGGAATTGCACCGGATCGACGATCTGGTAACGGGCGTAGGCGTCGATCTCAAGGATGTTGATGTCTTTGTCCAGCATGCGTTCGGGCGGAGCGTCGATGCGCAGCACCCGGCGGTCGTAACTGGTAGCGGTATCGACAAAGGGCATCTTGAGGTACAGGCCCGGGGACCTGCTGACCGTTTGCACCTGGCCGAAGCGGGTGATGATGACCTGTTCCCTTTCATCCACTACGTAAAGGCCGGTGTTTACCAGTATCAGGGCTATGACTACGATCACGCCCACAACTATCAAGATTTTCATTGACGCCTCTTAATTCCCGAATAGGTAACGATTAAGGTTGTGGGCTCGGACCGACCGGCACTGGGATCAATCTGTTGGTGCCACCGCCGCCTCCCAGGATCAAAACCGTTTCGGCGTCCGGCGACACGATGATCTTGGTGATTACCGGCAGTATGTCTTCCATGGCCTCAAGGTAGAGACGTTGGCGGGTCACGTCCTTGGATTTCCGGTACTCGGTCAATACCGACGTGAACCGCAGCGCTTCACCCTTGGCCCTGGCGATGCGCGCCTCTTTGAAAGCTGCGGCGGGTTGGATTATCTGCTCCGCTTGGCCCCTGGCCTCGGGCTCCACCTGGTTCTCGTAGGCCTGGGCCTGGTTGACGGCGGTTACCTTGTCCTGCCTGGCCTGCAAGACGTCGTTGAACGCCGCCCGGACCTCCTCGGGCGCCTGCACGTTTTGCAGGGCAACGCTGATCACGTTGATGCCCGTGTTGTAGGAGTCCAATATTTCCTGAAGCCTTTCTTTGGTTGCAGTCTCGATCTGTAAGCGCTTTTCCGCCAGCACGTCGCCGATGGAACGTTGTCCCACCACCAGGCGCAGAGCGGACTCGGAGGCATCTTTAAGGGTGAGTCCATCGGGCTGGCCCGGCGGGATATTCCGGTCGGGCTCGCCCGGATCATCGACCCTGAACAGGAAATCGATAAGGTTTCCGATGTCGTACTGGACCACCATCCGCACGTCGACGATGTTCAAGTCGCCGCTGATCATCAGCGCTTCGTCGGGTACCGAGGCATCGGCAACCCCATCGCCGCTGCGGAATCCCAATTCCATGCGGCGGACCTGGTTCACCAAGAACACGTCGTTTTTGCCCACGGGACCGGGCCACCACCAGTGGAGACCGGTTTCGCTCACCGGCGGCTGTTGCGCCGCTCCAAATAGTCTCAGGGCGGCCTGCTCACCGGGGCTGATGGTGTAGACACCGCTTGCGGCCCAGATCACCGCGATGAGTCCAATGATCAACACCGCCGCCAAGCCCACTCCGCCACCGCCCAAGCGGCCGGTGATCTTGGAAAAATTGGTTCGCAGTCCGGCGATGATCTGCTCGAAGTCTAACTCCGGCTGCCTGGGTCCTCCCGGTGGGTACATGTAAACTCCTCTCTCTTAGCTGTAGCATATTGCCAGCGCAGGGTATCAAGCTAGGGCATCAAGCCCGCCGCTGGCGTTTTCGCCTTGTAGATTCTACCATCTTCGGGGAATGATAAACCATATTATCAAACGTTCCGGAGTTCGGGAATCCGCCTTCGGGTGAGGCCGCAGTCCCGTTACTATGCTAAACTCCCTGGTGCAACCGGCTGGCCCTGGCCTTTATGAAGGGCTTTTACGGCTTGAAATAGGCGATAAGTCCGGCTGTTTGCGGCCCCTGATATCATCGATGCCATTGGGCCCATCATCGCCGGTGGTGCGCTGTTGACCGGTTGTCAAAGATGGCCGATAGGCTTTGGCGGAGGATTCTATTCATGGCTGATAATGGCCTGACCGTTACCCAAGGAACCGATATGACCCGGATCCAGGTCACCTGTGAGCACCAGAGCGGCCTTATCTACGTGGTGCCCGCCGAGCGGAGTTGGGTGTGCGACCCGGCTAAAGTCCCCGCCCACGCTCTGGCCGGATTTTTTCGCGAACTGGTGGCGCTGAACCATCCTGGTGTGCGCGACCTTATGGGGCAATGGGGGATTTATTATCGGCAGTTGCCTCTTGAGGGAGAGCAAGAATCGACCGCTGCGTGACAACGGGCCCGAAGCGGCCGGAATATATCACTGCTTTGCGGTTCAAACGCCTCCGGGACCAAGCGGGGGCCCAAATCTAGACGGCGGCTAGCCGTCGTCCTCACCGGGAAGAGCGGAAATCCCAGGGTCTGATTGGGAACCTAAGCTCGGCGCCGGTTGGGGGACCGCAGGCTGAGGCGGCGGGGATGTATAGGCGGGGGCGTCGGGAGAGACCTCAGGCGGCACTGCGGGGCTTCCGGGTTCGTCGCCAAATTCCTCGTCATTGAATAGCTTGACCATGTTTTCGCCGGACAACGTTTCGTGCTCGATCAGGTATTCTGCCAACTTCACCAGTTTGGGCTTGTTGGTCTCCAGTAGCTCTTCCGCCCGGTGATAGGCGCCATTGATCAACGCTTTTACCTCTTCATCGATCTGTTCGGCCACCTTGTCGCCATAGTCCCGCTCTTCGCTGATCTCCCGGCCCAGGAATACCATCTCTTCCCGTTTTCCAAAGGTTCTCGGCCCCAGGGACTCGCTCATTCCGTATCTCTTGATCATGCCCAGGGCGGTCTTGGTGGCGCGTTCGATGTCGTTGCTGGCGCCGGTGGTCAGCTCGCCGAATATTTGTTGTTCGGCGGCGCGGCCCCCCATGGTGACCGCCAGCATGTCGTCAAACTGGTTCTTGGTCCACAAGTACCTTTCTTCCTCGGGCAACAGAGAGGTGTGCCCTCCCATATTGCCCCGGGGGACGATGGAAATCTTGTGTACCCGGTCGGCATGGGGCAGCAACCAGGCGACCAATGCGTGGCCTCCCTCGTGGTAGGCCGTCATCTCCTTTTCCCGGGCGCTGAAGACCCGGCTCTTCCTCTCGGGTCCGGCGATTATGCGGTCCACCGCTTCTTCGAACTCGGACATGAAGATGGCCTTCTTGTTCAGGCGGGCCGCCAGGATAGCCGCCTCGTTGACCAGGTTGGCTAGATCGGCGCCGCTGAAACCCGGCGTTTGTTTGGCCAGGGTGTCCAGAACGATTTCGGGGGCCAATGGCTTGCCTGCTGAGTGGACCTTCAGGATGGCGGCCCGGCCCTTAACGTCGGGCAGGTCGATGGTGACCCGGCGGTCGAACCTCCCAGGCCGTAAAAGAGCCGGGTCCAAGATGTCGGGCCGGTTGGTGGCGGCGAGGACGATGATGTTGGTGTTGGTCTCGAACCCGTCCATCTCCACCAGTATCTGGTTGAGGGTCTGCTCCCGTTCGTCATGGCCACCGCCGAGGCCCGCGCCCCGGTGGCGTCCCACGGCGTCGATCTCATCGACAAAGATGATACAGGGCGCGTTGCGCTTGGCCTGCTCGAACAGGTCGCGGACGCGGGCGGCACCCACGCCGACGAACATCTCAACGAATTCACTGCCGCTGATGTGGAAGAAGGGGACACCCGCCTCGCCGGCGACGGCCCTGGCCAGCAGGGTTTTGCCGGTGCCGGGCGCTCCTACCAACAGGACGCCTTTGGGAATCCGAGCGCCCAAGGCCGTGAACCGCTCGGGGAATTTGAGGAACTCTACCACTTCATAGAGCTCGGCTTTGGCCTCGTCTATCCCGGCCACCTCGTCAAATGACACGGTGGGACGATTGATCGGCGCCATGCGTGCCCGGCTGCGGCCAAAACTCATGGTCTGGTTGTTGCTGCCCTGGGCCTGGCGCATCATGAACAGGATCAAGCCGCCGAATATGATGATGGGCAGGAAATTTATGAGCAGCCCGAAGAAGCTGCTCAGGCCGCTGGAGCCTTGGAAGATGACCTCCACTCCATTGGGAGGTCCGATGTCCACGCCGCTCTCCACCAACAGGGTTACTATGTCGCTGTCGCTTCCGATGCGGCTGGTGAAACGGTCTCCGGTGGCGCCGGAGCTGACCTTGGGGTAGACCGTGAGCTTTCTGCCATCGACCACTACCTCACGCAGCTCGTGGTTTTTGGCCATGGCGATCACGGTGGTGATGGGCTGCTCGGTACTGGCTCCGAAGCTGGGCAACAGCGTGTAAAAGATGACTATCACGCCTATTATAACGAGGAGATAAAGGAAGCCATTCCTCATTAACCGGTTGTTTCCCATACTGATCCTTTACCCTCAGACCCATTTGGATATATCCCGGGCCACTTTACCTATGAGTTATAGGGTGAACCTCCTTTATATTAAAGGAGCGGGGTTAAAAATGCAAAGGTTTTAGCCGTCATTACGCTTTGAAATGGTGCCTGCCGCGGGGCGGACGCCGGTTTCCCCAGTCAGGCGGTAAGCAGCGCGGATGGTCCATCTTCGCCGGAGGCCCTGACCAACGTCTAGGCGGTATCCCGCATCTCAATTTACGAAAGGGAATGGTTCACGGATTTCTCGAAATATGATCCGGGGATGCGGCAATCATCCACTCGTTGCACAATTTCACGGGATTCACGTATTACGGCGGGGAAAAGCGATGTTTAAGGCCGAAAATCTTTTCCGGCGGCGGCGCCGTGAATATCGGCTTCGCCATTTTCGGTGCATACCTTCGCCCGGTATCCCAGTGATTTTTTGAATCTTTACCGCTCCGGGCGCATCAAAGCTTCCGGGCTTCCCAAAATACGCACAACGGTATAGATTGTCGAGAGCGCAAACAAAATCATCACTGAGACATTTGGAGGTCTAACATGGCTGAATACGCGCACCCAGAATCTCTGGTCACCACCGAGTGGGTCTCTCAACACGGCAGCGATCCCAACGTCCGCCTGGTTGAAGTGGACGTTGACACTTCAGCCTACGAGCAAGGCCACGTGGCGGGCGCCGTGGCCTGGGATTGGCACAATCAACTTCAACAAACCCTGCGCCGGGACGTGATCAGCAAAGAGGACATGGAGCGGCTTCTGGGCGGCTCCGGCATAGACAACAACACGACGGTGATCCTTTACGGCGACAACAATAACTGGTTCGCTGCTTGGGCCTTTTGGCAGATGAAGTATTACGGCCATCAGGACGTGCGTCTCATGGACGGCGGGCGGGTCAAATGGCTTGCCGAAGGCAGGCCGACCTCCACCGAGGCCACCACCGCCCAGGTTAAGACCTACGGGGCTGCCCAGCCCAACGAGAGCATCCGCGCCTACCGGGATTACGTGCTGGGAGCGGTAAACTCGGGCAACATTTCGCTGGTGGACGTCCGGGCGCCCGCCGAATTCAGCGGCGAGTTGTTGGCGCCGGAAAACCTGCCCCAGGAAGGGGCCCAGCGGGGCGGCCATATTCCCGGCGCGGCTAACATCCCTTGGGGCCAGGCCGTGGCCGAAGACGGCAGCTTTAAAAGCGCCGACGATCTGGCGGCGCTGTACGGCGGAAAAGGCATCGATGGCGGCAAAGAGACCATCGCCTATTGCCGCATCGGGGAACGTTCGTCCCACACCTGGTTTGTGCTGACCCAACTATTGGGGTTCGAGAACACCCGGAACTATGACGGGTCCTGGACCGAATGGGGCAGCATCGTCAACGCTCCCATAGAGAAACCGTGATCACCCTATTCGTCACGTAAACCGCGCAATCACCTGAACCGCCAAAACCCTCGAGGGGTTGCCGCGGCAACGGAATCAAATGGGCGGCCGCAAGGCCGCCCATTTGATTGCCCGTTGACTGGGGTCGGGCGGCTAGCCATGGCGGATTCCGAAAACGTCCAGGTCATTTCAGTGCAGGCTCAATCTCTCTCTTTTAACCTGTTCAGCAAGGGTCTCACGGGCGGCGCGTCCGGATATTTGTTGAATGCGGGATGTGGGGCGGGATTTAACAAACAATTAACACATTTGGAACACGAGTGTAACAAACAGGCAACCTTGGCGTAACAAAGCGCCTTTAACATGCTGGAAACCCCTTGAGGAGGAGAAAATGTTGCGCGTTTACGCTACTGGGAAAAGCCGTTGGGGCCCCATCACACTGCGCCGGGTGTTGCCCCTGGTGATCGCCGCTCTGTTTGCGGCCGGGATACTGGCGGGATACAACGTGGCCTTTGCCCAGGACATCACGTCCAAGGCCGATAAATTGGATCAGGGCGCCAATATCATCTGGATGTTTGCGGCGTTTTTGGTGTTTTTCATGCAGGCCGGCTTCGCCTTTTTGGGGGCGGGCTTGATCCGGTCCAAGAACACCACCAACTACCTGACAAAAAGCTTTATGGACTTTGCCATCGCTTCCCTGTCTTTCTGGGCCTTTGGCTTCGCTTTGATGTGGGGGACATCGGCGGCGGGGATCGCCGGCACCACCAACTTTTTCCTTACCGACTCGGCCAATGGCCAGACCTACGTGGATTTTGTGTTCCAGATGGTGTTTGCGGCCACCGCGGCGACCATCGTGGCCGGGGCCATGGCGGAACGGACCAAGACCCAGGCGTATTTGGCCTATAGCTTCATGGTGGGCGCCATCATCTATCCGCTATACGGCCACTGGGTCTGGGGCGGAGGATGGCTGGGTTCTCTGGAAAGTATCAACCTGCCCGCGGCAGCCGATTACGCCGGCTCCGGGGTGGTGCACGCCGTGGGAGGATTCATCGCCTTGGCCGGGGCCGCGGTGGTGGGCCCGAGAATAGGGAAGTACAACGCCGACGGCTCCGCCAACGTCATCTTGGGGCATAGCGTGCCGTACGTGGTCGTGGGCACGTTCATCCTCTTCTTCGGCTGGTTTGGCTTCAATATAAACACCGGCGATTCCATCGGCCTTAACGCCATCAACACCCTGCTTTCAGGGGCCACGGGCGCTGTGGTGGCCCTCTACATCCAATTGATGCGCAAAGGCACCACCGACATCTTGATGGCTTGCAACGGCGCCCTTGCCGGATTGGTGGGCATAACCGCCGGGGCTGCCTTTGTGGAACCATGGTCCGCGGTGGTGATCGGCTTGATAGCCGCTCCGGTGATGATGGGGTCTGTGATCCTGATTGAGAAAGTGTTCAAGATAGATGATCCGGTAAGCGCCATATCGGTGCATGGCTCTACCGGGTTGTGGGGGCTTTTGGCGGTGGGGATCTTCGCCAACGGGAACAACGGCGTCAGCGGCCTGGTGGTGGGAAACACGCTGCAGATCCTTTCCCAGTTGATCAGCATGGGCGTGGTGCTTGCCTGGGCGTTGGGCACAGGATTTGCGCTGTTCCTGCTTTTGAAATTCACCATGGGGATCCGGGTCACCCGGGAGGAAGAGCTGGCCGGGTTGGACATATCGGAGCACGGGATTGAGGCCTATGGTGGAGAATCAGTGCCCGGCTCGGGTGATTGACCGGGGCTCAACTTGACATCGCCCTTCTCCTAGAGGGATGTTTGGAGAGCAGGATTCGGGGCGCGTTGCCGCGCCCCGAATCCTTTTTGGGCCCAAGTTTTTTGAGGACCGGTGATGTCCTCAGCCCGAAACAGCAATGCCACATGGTGCCAATGGCCTGACCAGGCGTGAGGAGTGGGAAAATGTAACATGGATTTAACATATTAGAAAAGTATTTGTAACACCGGTGCTTAGAATTGAAAATGAAGTTTCGGTTATTTGCCGGTCTTGATGCGGTCTTGATGCGGTCTTGATGCGGTCTTGATGGAGGAAGCCAACGATGGAAGCGATTGTTGCGGCAGGGGTTTTTGTGGCGCTGTTTGGGATTTGGGTGGTGTTGCCCCGAAAGTTCCTTCGCAAGTAACCGTTATCTTCCAATTTCCTGCGGCTGTTACAGTTGGCCGCAGGCCCATGATCAACCAGAAAGACGGGCCCATGCTGTCGGACGATCCAGCCGGTGTGGGCCTTTATCTATTCGACTTGACGGCCCAAATCTAAGGAGAAGATGAAATAGCGATGGATTCGGGAGATATTGCTTGGGTGTTGGCCAGTTCAGCCCTGGTGTTACTGATGACGCCCGGATTGGCATTCTTTTATGGGGGGTTGGTGCGGCGAAAAAATACCACCTCCACCATCATGTACAGCTTGTCGTGCATGGGTATTGTGGGCGTCGTTTGGGTCTTGTGGGGCTACAGCCTGGCCTTCGCCCCATCGTGGAACGGCTGGGGCTTGGTGGGCAATTTGGACTGGATCGGTCTGAGAGGCGTGTCCGCCACTGAGGCAGGCCCATATTCGGACACCATTCCTCACCAGGCGTTCATGATCTTCCAGGCCATGTTCGCGATCATCACGCCGGCGCTGATCACCGGCGCATTTGCCGACCGGATGAAGTTCAGCGCTTTTGTGATCTTTGTAGTCCTGTGGGTCACCATTGTTTACGCGCCGATGGCCCACTGGGTATGGGGTGGCGGCTGGTTGGGCAGCCTGGGCGCGTTGGACTTTGCCGGCGGCACCGTGGTCCACATCAACGCGGGAGTGGCCGCGCTGGCAGCGGCCCTTATAATCGGAAAACGGATAGGGTTCGGGACACAGGCGATGCCGCCCCACAATGTGCCCATGGTGGTGCTGGGGGCTGGCTTGCTGTGGTTCGGCTGGTTCGGGTTCAACGCCGGCAGCGCCCTGGCGGCCAACGGGACCGCCGTCAATGCCTTTGTGGTGACCAACACCGCCACGGCAGCCGCCTTGGTTTCGTGGGTGCTCATGTCTTGGGTGTTCGATGGTAAGCCAAGCATAGTCGGCGCGGCCTCGGGGGCGGTGGCCGGCTTGGTGGCGATCACTCCAGCTTCCGGGTTCGTCGGACCCATGCCCGCCTTGATAATCGGTGTGGGCGCTGGCGTCGTATGCTACGGTGCGGTAAAATTGCTGCTCGCCCTTAAAGTGGACGATGCCCTGGCCGTCTGGGGTGTCCACGGTGTCGGCGGGACCTGGGGCGCACTGGCCACCGGATTATTCGTGGGGATAGGATTTGCATCTCTGGGCGACATCAGCCGGGGTGAGCAGATCGTTTTGCAACTGATCGCCATCGGAGCATCTTGGGGCTGGGCATTCGTGGCCACCTCCATCATACTTCTGGCCTTGAAGTACACCATCGGGATCCGGGCGAGTGAGGAAGAAGAGGAATCGGGATTGGACCTATCCCAACATGCGGAGTCCGCATATATAGCCTGAGGTCAGCCGTGGTAAATCTAGCCGGCAATGCAGATGTGGACCGGCCTGCGGGTTTCACCGGCGGTGCGGCGCCTTTTCACGGAGGCTAAGGGGACGTCAACATGGAGCAAGACAGAGCTGCGGAGCGCGAATTCGTACTGCGCAACGCCCGGGAAAATGACGTAAAATTCGTTCGTCTCTGGTTCACCGACATATTGGGGAACCTGAAAGGGTTCGCCATAACCGTCGAGGATTTGGAAGACGCCATCGAACAAGGCGTCGGCTTTGACGGTGCGTCGATCGAAGGGTTTGCCCGCACCAACGAAAGCGATATGCGCGCCTTCCCGGATCCGTCGACCTTTACGCTGCTGCCCTGGCGGCCCCGGCAAAATGCGGTGGCCCGCATGTTTTGCGATATACGCACCCCCAAGGGTGATCCATTTGAGGGAGACCCCAGGTACGCCCTGAAGCGCAACCTGGAACGGCTGGCCCAACGCGGCTATACCTACTACGTCGGTCCTGAATTGGAGTTTTTCTACTTTACCAGCTCAAGTACACCCGAGCCCCTGGACCACAGCGGCTATTTCGATCAACTTTCCAGCCCCCTGGCCGGCGATTTGCGCCGGGATACCGTGCTGAATCTGGGTGAGATGGGAATTCCCGTCAAATATTCCCATCATGAAGCCGCCGACAGCCAGCACGAGATAGACCTGCAATACACCGACGCCCTTACCATGGCGGATAGCGTGATGACCGCGAAACTGGTGATCAAGGAACTGGCCCAGAACGGCGGCGCCTACGCATCATTCATGCCCAAACCCCTGTCGAATATGAACGGCTCTGGGATGCATAGCCACCAATCGCTTTTCAAGGGCAATGATAACGCCTTTTACGACCCCGACGATGAGCATCACCTGGCTATGTTGGGCAAACATTTCATCGCCGGGCTGATACGCCATGCTCCGGAAATCACCCTGGTGACCAATCAATGGGTGAATTCCTACAAGCGCCTGGTGCCCGGATTCGAGGCCCCAGTATACATTTCGTGGTCCCACGTCAACCGGTCGGATTTGATTCGCGTTCCCTCCTACAAGCAGGGCTATGAAAGCTCGGTGAGGATTGAATACCGGGCTCCCGACCCGGCGTGCAACCCATACCTGGCGTTTTCGGTGATGCTAGCGGCGGGCTTTAAAGGCGTTGAGGAAGAATACCCGCCACCTCCGCCGGCGGAAAGCAACGTTTTCGCCATGTCCGCGGAAGAACGGCAGACCAGGAATATTCGGACATTGCCGGGCAGTTTGGGTGAAGCGATCGCTCTGGCGGAAGACAGCGATCTATTGCGCTCCGCACTGGGGGGGCACATCTTCGACAGCTTTATCCGCAATAAGCGGATAGAGTGGGAAGAGTACCGTAGCACGGTCACCGATTACGAAATATCCCGCTACCTGCCGATATTGTAGGCACAACGGCCCTTTTCCGCAGTCTGGACCATAAACCTCTCTAGCTTTCACAGAGCACACCCATCTGCCGGCCCGGACAACCATCCCGGTTTGAATTCCCGATGTCTTTCGGGCATGGGCAGGCGTAGCCTATAGCATTTTTATTACCCGGCCGCTTCTATCCTTATGGAATGGCTAGCTCTGTTATCACCCCATAAATCGCTCAAAAGAGGGTTTACCGGCGGTTGAACCTGAGGCATCCTGATTGAGTCGCGTTTGGATTGGGGGCGATTGACGGCATCAGGAATGCCGGATTGACATGAATGACCGCAATTCTGGTCAAAATGCTGTAATATTGGCCGAAGTCAGTCCTTATATTGCCGATAATCATATATTCCTCATGAAAAGAGAGATCCCCCCAAATTTTTGGGTGATCCGGTTGGTTGCGGTTTCTCTGGCGCTTCTGGCCGGTGTAACGGCCGGTTGCGTTTCGGCGGCTCAGGTCTCCACGGCCACCCCAAACGTTCCCGTCCCCCGGACCGCAGTTTTAGTATTGGGCGACATCGATGCCGACGACCCCGGGAAAAAAATCAAGCGGTTTCAGCCCCTGGCGGATTTCCTCGCTGCCGCCATGGAACGCCAGGGGATCCGTGAAGGACGAGTGGTGATCGCCAGGGACATCTCGGACATGGGGCGGATGATGCTGGAAGGCGAAGTCGACGTTTACTTTGATAGCGCTTATCCGACCCTGGCGGTGAGGGATATCTCCGGCTCCCAGATCATCTTGCGCCGGTGGAAAGAAGGCGTCCCTGAGTACTGGTCGATCTTCGTGGCCCGCCGAGACAGCGGTCTCAGTACGGTGTCGGACCTGAAGGGTAAAATTCTGGCGGTGGAGGAGCCCTATTCCACCTCGGGCTTCTTGCTACCCGTGGGCACGCTGCTCCAACGCGGGTTGGACCTGAAGGTTGTGGCATCCTTCGATTCTTCCGTGGAGGCAGGTCAGATAGGTTACTTCTTTACCGGCGACGAAGAGAATACCGTGGAGATGATCCTGCAAGGGCGAGTGGCTGCGGGAGCTTTGTCCAACGAAGATTTTGATGATCTGCCCCCGGAACTCAAGGGCAAACTTATTTCGTTTGACCGGACCTCTACCGTCCCCAGGCAATTGGTGTCGGTGCGGCCTGGCCTGGCGGAAGAACGGGTCAAACAGGTTAGGGAATTGCTGACCGGCCTGGACCAGACCGAGAACGGCCGCCAGTTGCTGGCGGACCTCAAAAAGACTTCCAAATTCGACGCCGTCTCGGCGGAAGCCGCCGCATCGTTGAGTGATCTGGACCGCATGATCGACCAGGTCCTAAAGGACTGACCGGCGGTGTCCAACATTATCTCCAAATTGAGTTTTCACTGGAGCATGGCGTGGGTCTTCACCGCCGGCATGGCGGCGGTCATTGTCCTGATGATGACCTTGATCACTTTGGTCGACATCCGGCGGGAACGCTCGATCTCCCGCGAAAACCTGGAGCAGCGGGGCCTATCCCTGGCCGGGACCCTGGGGGATGTTCTGGTCGATCCCCTTTATTTTATTGACGTGGACCTCGTGGATGATCTGGTGACCACCGTGGTGGAGAGCCAGCCTGACCTGGAGTACATCCAGGTCTTTCGGCCCGACGGCAGCGTTCTGGTGGACACCCGCCAATCGGATTATCCCAGTGGAGAGCTGCCCAAAGGCCTGGCCGAGACCCTTGCCGCCGGCGGCCAACCGCAACTGAGATATATGGACCACGATCTGGTGGTATCCGCAGCCCTAATGGCTGGGGAACAGGCCGTGGGGATCGTCCACTTCGCATTCAGTACTGGGTCGCTGCGTGACGAGATCAACGTCATTATGTTTGAGCATATCTGGCAAGGGCTGGTCTTGGTCGGGGTATCGGTGGCCCTGTCTTTCTTGGTGGCCCGGTACGCGACCAGGCCGCTACGGACCCTGTCGTCTGCCGCCTCGGATATGGGGGGTGGGAACCTGGACCTGCCGGTACCTGCCAAGGGCCCCAAGGAGGTCCGGCAGTTGGGCGTTTCGCTGGAGTGGATGCGCGGAGAGTTGAGAGGCCTTTATTCCAATTTGGAAGATCAGGTGGACCAACGCACTGAAGAGTTGACCAGGACGACACGGGGCCTTGAAAACGAAATCATAGAACGGAAATTGGCCGAGGAAGACCTGTGGCAGCGCAATCAGGAGCTTGAGACCCTAATCAACGTCGCCGATATCATGGCTCGGGAAAACACCTTTCAGAACAAGTGCGACGCAATCATGGAAAAGCTGGTGCAGGTCGTTTCGGCGGACCTTGCTACCCTGAGGGTCCTCGACTCCACCGGCGAATCATTGGAACTTGAGGCGGCGGCTGGCGAGCATAGATTCGACCGGCCGGCGGCCTTACCGCTCAGCCAAGGCCTTACCGCCCTGGCCCTTTCAAAGCAGGAACTTCTGGTGGTAAATGAATACGACCTCCATCCGCGGGCCGATCCCCACGCCGTGGCGCAAGGGTTCAAATCCGGAGTTTTTCTACCCATAATGAATGGAGGCGATAAGATCCTGGGCGTCATCGATGTGGTGTCCACGGAAAGGGACCATTTCACACCCCAGCGGGTCAAGTTGCTCACCGCCATCGTGGATGGTTTGGGCGCTTTGCTAAATAGCGCCAGTTTGTCCCAGGAACTTCAGGCCAACGTGGAGGAGCTGGCGTTGGTGGATGAAATTTCGCGAATCATCACCTCGACATTGGATATCGACTATGTCTACGAGCAGTTCGCCGCCGAAGTTAAAAAACTTGTGGCTTTCGACAGGATTGCTGTGCATATCATTGACCAAGACGCCGGGACTTCCGAACTCAAATACGTATCGGGTGTGAGTACGCCGAAGACCAGGGCTGGCGCCATCAGGCGCCTGGAAAACACCCGGGCCCGGGACTTGATAGCCACCGGTAAAACCATCGTGGTACGGGACCTTAGAACTGCTCCAGCATTTGAATTGGATCAGGAGTACATCGGCGTTGGCCTGATCTCCTCAATGGTTGTGCCGCTGGTATCCAACGCCCTGGTGGTAGGAGGGTTAACCCTACGCAGCCGGCATGTAGGAGCCTACGGGCCAAACGAACAAAGCATCGTGGAGCGGTTGGCGAACCAGATCGCGCCTGCGGTGGAAAACTCATTGCTGTTTGATCAGGTCCAACAGACGGCCCAGGCGTTGGAGGCGATCGGAGACGCCGTGATCTTCTCGGACCTGGAAGGACACATCAGGTTCACTAACCACGCCTTTGAGGACATGTTCGGGTATGCCGCCGATGAGGTGTTGGGCCACCCTGTCGGCGAGATCATTCCCGGCGTGAAATCATCCTGGGACCTGGGCTTGGAAAGTGTTCAAACGCCGGTTGTCGAAGCGTGGCGGGGAGAAACCATCCAGTCGAGAAAAAATGGAGAAGAATTCCATGTCAACCTCACCGTCACCCCGGTGAAAGGGGCGGCCGGCAATGCCATCGGTGTGATCGTGGTGGCCCAGGACATCAGCCCTCGCATCGTGGCGGAAGAAGAGAGAATGGCGATGGAGTTGCGGGCGCTGGCCCAGTCAAAATTGGCGACCTTGGGCGAGGTGGCTACCGGTGTCGCCCACGAGATAAATCAACCTCTGACCTATATCAACACCATGATCCAGGCCTTCCAAGAAGACCTGGCTTTAAACGACTTGGATCAAGAGCGGATGGCTCACCGGCTTTCCGAGTCCCGCAGGCAAGTGGACAGGATCACCAACATCGTGGAGCATCTGCGCATTTTTGGCCGTAGCGACAATTCTGAAATGGAGCCTTTGAATCTCGAAGAAATTCTGGACAACACCATGTTATTGTTGAAAGAACGTCTTATGGCCAGGAACATCGACCTCTCATTGCGCGTTGACCCCGGATTGCCCCGGGTCATTGGAAATGCCAGCCAATTGGAACAGGTTTTTATCAACCTGCTACAGAATTCTTTAGATGCGCTGGCAGAACGGCGGGGTGATGCCCAGATCAGCGTCACGTTAAGTCCGGCCAACGGTGGTGCCGCGGCCGATGTGGTGTTTTATGACAACGGGGTGGGAATCTCACCAGATATACTGCCAAAGATCTATGATCCGTTTTTCACCACCAAGGGTGTTGGCCAGGGCACCGGCTTGGGCCTGGCCATAGCCTACGGCATAGTCCGAGACCACCACGGATCCATAACCTGTGAGTCAGAACCGGGCCAAGGGACCACTGTGACGATAACATTACCTGGCGAAGGAGTACACGATGTCAACTCCTAGCGTGCTGGTCATCGACGACGAAGACGCGGTTAGGGAGGCGGTAGCTGAAGATTTGAAGCGAGAAGGCTACGATCTGGTATTCGCCGGAAACGGGCAAGACGGCCTTTCCCGGATCCAAGAACGGACTCCCACGGTGATAATCCTGGACCTTAGGATGCCGGTGATGGATGGCCTGGAATTCCTATCCAAAATACGTTTAAAACCCACCGACCCTTATTCGGTGATAGTCCTGACGGGCCATGGCAACGCCGATGCGGTGAAGGAGTGTTACGAGGCTGGGGTCACCGTTTTCTTGAAAAAACCATTCAACTTGTACGAAGTGCGCGGGGTGGTCAGAAACGCCATCGCCATGAAACAGCTAACCAACCACCTGGACGACCTGGTCAAGAACCAGACCACCCAGTTGGAACAGAGGGTGCGTGAAGTCACCGCCTTAAACCGGTTTTTCCAGCAGCAACTTACCCAACAAGTGCAGGTGGTAAGCGAATACCGCGAAGTCTTTTCCGATTTGCAACGGCTGGCCCGCCAGGTGGAAATCTTGGGCCAGCTTACTCCTGCCGAACCCATCCCGGTCCTTCCGGTAAACCAAGGCGAAGACCCACCTTCCCAGGACGCACCGGCGGTGGGGCAAGACTAGGAAGATATATAGTGATCTACAGCTTGCTATGCCCAGCGGACCGTTATGGGGCCGCCGTTACCGTGAAAGTGTAGCCGGCATGCAGCCTGGTCTTGGGCGCCAAGGCGGCGACGGCGACTATCAGGCTATGGGTTTCGCCGGCACCCTCGACCAACAACTCCCCTATCCAATCTCCGGATTCGCTCATTTTCAAATCCAGGTCCTCGACCCGGGCTGGTTGGCTTTCCCAGATCACCTTTACTATGAAGTCTTGGCGCACCCGGTTGTCTATGGCAATAAACCCCTGGGGGTTCCAGCCGTCAGCGGAGAGTGCCATATAAGGCGCACCGGCGGATGAGTCAAGGGAGAGAGAAAACCGGCGCAGGCACAGGCCGGAGCCGTTGATCGCGTCGTCCGTGACGTACTGGAAACGCAATTGGACATCTTTACCGGCGTAGGGAGTCAGGTCGATGGATTGGTTAAGCCATCCGTTGCTGGAGCCGGTGTACCCCGGGCCGTATCCGTTACCAACCGGGTTGGCTGGGGAAGCGTTGGGGGTATCTATGATGTCCCAAGTCGCTCCACCGTCTTCCGAAACCTCCAGATAGACGTAATCCCAGTTTTCTTCCACGTCGTACCACACCTGGTAATCCAGTGTGGGCCTGGACGCGCCGGTCAGGTCCCCGCGCAGGTCCAATGCGCGGGTCAAGGTGGAATCGATGGAGTCGCCGGAGTTGCTCCACCAACAGCCCTCAGCCCCCACATCCACCGGCAACAATGGGGTCTCGGCGGGCGCGCGGAAGGCCAATAGCAAGGGTCCGGCGGGGAGAGTGACGCGCAGGTATTCCGGGGCGTATTGGGGAATGGAAGATTCCAGCGTGCCGCCGGGGTTGATGAACCGGTGGACCCGGCTTTGGACTTCCAGGTTGGGGTAGGAGTAAGGTCCCGATTCCAGATCCAAGACGTTGGCCGCCATCCAGTTCCCGAAGACCTCGCCGAAATCCGCCTTGCGGCCCAATTCTGCTAAATAGGCTTCTATTCCGGCGATCCCGTCTTCCGGTTGTTCCAACAACGGCTTGAGGTCCGTTGGATCACCGTAGTGCTCGATCAGATAATGCATGAACAGAGATGCGCCGCCGTAGCTGGCTTGGCCGCCAACACCGCTAAGGGGCCAATGCAACACGGATGTCGGACTCGACGAGAGGAATCTGTAGATGGAACGGGGAGGATATCCGGCGATGGCGGTGGCAAACTCCGATAATCCTTCATTCACCCAGGTCTCTTCGGACGGGTCGGCTCGCCAGTGGATAGCGTGCTGAAGTTCGTGGGCCAAGACCTCCAGATATTCGGGCGAATCCAGCGCGTAAGCGCCCATGTTGATATATATGATCTCCCTTTGGTTGCTGTAGGGGGAAACAGCCTCGGGATATTCATCACCGGAGCTGTAGTATCCCGCGGCCCCTTTCAAGAACCCGTTCAGAATGTTTAGGTGCGGGTCATTGTCGACGCCGGGATTCCACTCCCGGCCAAAGGCCGAGGTCACCCGGGGATAGATGGTTTCTTCGAAGACGGCCGCCGATCGCTCCAGGTCCTGAAGATCGAACCGTTTATCCTCTTCCACATACCAGTAGGCGTTGGGAGTCACCAACATGAGTTCGAAGCGCCTTTGGTAGATCTCCAGGTCCGCCAGGTCGATCAGCCAAAATGTGTCCATTCTCCCCCGGAGGTAGCTTACCGGCTGGGGGTTCACCACCCTGGGAATGTCTTTTAGGGCCGGGTCGATCAGTTCGGATGCCAACTGGAACAGGTCGCGGTCGGGCGCCTCGGCAAAGCCCGTGGCCGGAGGGCGGTAAGATCGGGGCCTTTCTGGTTGGGACGAAAGGGATTTGCCCGAAATCACGCCCGATGTCCCAGTTGTGGCGGTTACTGGGGCCGTCGGCCCCGCGCTGGATGCGCCGGGAAGGTTGGGCGGGTCTCCACCGTTCGCCGGGCTGGTTTGGCTATTGCAGGCTGTTATGGCCACCGCTGCCAATAGGATTGCAAATGCGGCCCTGCAATGGGTGATCATGCTAATTCGTTTGACTTTCAGGCTGAACCGAGTTGAAGCGGCTCATGGCAGCGTCGATGTTTTCTTCTAGAATGCATTCCACGGCTTGGGCTGCCAATTCCACCGACCGCGAAACAGTTTCAGATTCATCTTTAGAGAAACGGCCCAACACGTAGGGGATGGTCTCTTGGCCCAAGGGTGGACTGCCGATGCCCACCCTTAATCTGGGTATCTCCTGGGTTTGCAAAGCGGATACGATGGAGCGCATACCGTTGTGGGTACCGCCGCTGCCTTGGACTCGTATTCGAATTCGGCCCAACGCCAACTCCAAGTCATCATAGATGATGAGGATGTCCGAGGCCCTGACGCCGAACCGGTCGATCAGATAGGATACTCCTTCCCCGCTATTGTTCATGAAAGTCCGCGGCTTCACCAAGACAACGTCCCGTTCATGGCGGCGTCCTATGGCTAACATCGCTTTGGCGCGGCGTTCGGAAAAAGGAATCTCCCACTGGCGGGACATGAAATCGACGCACCGGAAACCCAGATTATGCCTGCTGTCCCGGTGCCGGTCACCCGGATTGCCCAGACCGACGATGATTCGCATGGTCAGGCCAAAATCCGGTGGATGAAATCGGCCATATCCCGGTTCATGGTGTTGGACAGGGCTGAAAGATCGCTGGTTTGCACGATCTTGATCAGGTCATCCAGGCGGGGGGCGTCGGCGTTTTGCATGATTTTACCCACCAACAGGTTACTCAATTTTTGATTCTGAATTGCAAGGGCGGCGTCGATGGCTGCACCTATCTGGTTCAATCCCTCCAAGGGCAGAGCGGTTTCCAAATTTATCTCACATGAGCCGCAAATGGGGTTGTCTTCCATCTCCAACCCCTCGCCGGAAACCGGGCACGGGGAGGGACCATCATTGATCTGCTCCAGTGAATCGGCCAGGCCCAATCCCTCGGCGCCGGGCAATTCAGGGATGGCATTTAAAAGTGCGAGGGCCTGGGATTTTTGCCTTGCCGCCGCCAGGTTTCGTCGATAAGCCGGCAATTCCTGATGCAACTGGGTGTGGTGGGACCGGTAGACATCCCCGTAGGCCGACTTGAAACCCTCTATCTCTTGGATCAACGACTCCCTGGTTCGGCCCGCCGGGTGAATCAAACTGCTCACCGACAAGGCTGCCTGCAATCCCTGGCTTTCAACCCATAGGTCAGGCATTGTCGAAGATGGGATTACCCCTCTTTCCAGATAAGAGCGGAGTTCCAATATCTCGGGAAAGAACCGGCCCATCTCCGCCACCCGGTGCATTATCGAGATATCTTCCTTCAGCGACACAGGGGTGGGATAGGTTTCTCTGATCCGCCGGTACACCGCAACGAACCCGGCGCGGGCTTCACCCAGTACGGCGGCAAGTCTTTCCAAGGTGTCCGCAAGTTCGGGGAATTCCGGTTGGCCTGTTGCCTGGTAGAGTTGGGCCAGGAGGCTGTGGGATTGGGACAATTCCTGAGATAAAGACTCTAGGTCGTGGGCCAACACGGCTTCAGCCGTTGCTGTTTCGGTCCCATGAATGTGGGCTGCCAAACTGGGAGACAGTTGGGACAGGTGCTGAAGCGTGTCTTCCCACTCCGGGCTGGATTCCCGGCCGATCTGGGCGCCGGGTCCCGGTATGGCCGGGTCCCATAGCAGCAGCGGGATCAGGTCATTGGTCAAACGGCGGGTGAGCAACGGGGAGCCGTCCACCACCGGCACGCCGTCCCGCGATGTCAGCTTGATCTCCATCGGGGGAGATCCGCAGTGCACGAATAACAACAGGTATAGATGCGCCAAAGGGCCGGTAAGGCCGATTTCATGGGCCAAATAGCGATGGGCTGCTTGCCAATCGGTCCGCTGGGATTGCCGGGAAAACCATTCCCGCAGCAGGTCGAAAACCCGGCAGTGGGACGCATCGAATTCCCCCGGAGCGGCCTGGCTGGAAAGCTCCAATGCGGGGCCAAATGCCGATAACACGCCCGGATCTCCACCGGCATGGCCGAATATGGCGCGGTGAAGTTCCGGCACGTCTTCAGGTGTCATGGTCCGGTTAAGACGCGATAGATCCACCGGAAGCGTGGGGTAGGCTTGGTCCAGCAACCGCCCGGCCAATCGTTGGAACCATTCGTTGGGGTCGATGCCGGCAAAGATCCCGGCGGCATCCGAGGCGTCTATCGTCGCATTTGCCCCGGTCAACAAGGCGCCTTGGGAATAGCGCACCGATTCCTCTCCCAAGAGCTCTCGTTCCAAACCTTCCTGGCGCCTTCGCAGCGTTGTCCTTATCAAGTCGGCGTCGATGCCGCCCGACGATAGGTAGATGGCCTGGGTCTCACGGATGGAGGCCAGTTCACCTATGAAGCCGGTGCGCCGCCGGGACGACGTGGCGCCGGGAAAACAAACCGCGATCCTCGCGTCTCCGATTCGGGGGCGCAATGTACCCCTACGGCGGTTGATGATTACGATTCGGAAATAAACATCTTGATCGAGGGGCTCGCCCCAGGCAGGAGACCAAGATGCCGCGCGGATGACTTCGCCGGGGTATCTAAGTCCCAAGTGGCCGCAATATATCTGGGTGGCTTGTCCCTCGGGGAATTGTTCCAGCCAGACCCTGGGTTCGCCGTACAAAGTCAAATCATTGACCCCTTCGACCGTTCTTTACCCCGTGGCCTTTCCGTGCCCGTTTTTTAAAAAAGGCGGGGTCAGAATCAATCTGCTTGGAAACATTCGACACCGGACGGTTCAACTGGACGGCCGCAGCCTGGGTGCGCCGCCGAGATGTCCCAGGACCAGGTCCTGCTATCAGCCTTTTTTCGAGGATGCGCCGTCCAGCAATTCCAGAAAAGCGGCCTCATCAAGCACTCTGGTGCCCAGGCGGTTCGCCGCGGCTAGTTTGGACCCCGGAGATTCGCCCGCCACCAGGTAATCGGTTTTACCGGTGACCGAAGAGGTGACACTTCCGCCCAACGCTTTGATCTGACCCTCGGCCTCCCTCCGGCTGAAGGAAGAGAGGGACCCGGTGATCACGAAAGTCAGGGAACCCAAGGGTAAATCTTCGGTGGGCACAGAATCAAGGGCCTGTTGTCTGGGGTCGACACCCGCTTGCTTGAGCCTGGAAATTACCTCCAGGTTATGGGGCACCCCAAAGTAGCCGACCACGCTTTCCGCGATTTTGGGGCCTACACCGGCTACTCCAGTCAAGTCGTCTTGGGTTGCTACGCTGAGTTCGTCCAAAGAGGAGTAGCGCTGGGTTAGAAGTTCCGCTATTTCCGATCCGACGTGGAGTACTCCCAGGGCAAATACCAGCCTGGGCAATCTCCGGGTTTTACTGGCCCGAATGTTGTCGATGATCTTGGTGGCCAGTTTATCTCCCATGCGGTCCAGCCGGAGCAGTTGCTCCTTCTCCAAGTAATAAAGCCCGGCCACGTCCCTAACCAGACCATGTTCGATCAAGATGCCGCACCAACGCTCGCCCAAGCCGTCGATGTCCATCGCCCCTTTGCTGACGAAATGCTTGAGCAGTTCGAAAAACTGGACCGGGCATGAGGCATTGGGGCACCGGTGCATCGCTTCGTCCGCCGGCTTCACCACTGGCGTTCCGCACTCAGGACAGGTTTCCGGTATGTGGAAGATCCGCTCGCTTCCATCCCGGCGAGCCAGCACGGGCCCCAAGACGTGGGGTATCACGTCGCCTGCCCGCTCGATGGTCACCCAGTCGCCGATGCGGATGTCCTTGCGGTGTATGTCTTCCTCGTTGTGGAGAGACGCCTGCCTCACGGTGGCCCCGCTGATCACCACCGGCTCCAGAATGGCGTAGGGGTTCAGGCTGCCGGTGCGGCCCACGTTGATACGTATGTCCAGCAGGCGGGTGATCGCTTGCTCGGCGGGAAATTTGAATGCGATGGCCCATCTGGGCTCCCGCCCGGCCACGCCCAAGTCATCCTGGTAGGCAAGGGAGTCAACCTTTATCACCACGCCATCGGTTTCATAGGGCAGCTCGTGACGTGATTCCAGCCAATGATCGTAATAGTCCGCCACTTCGTCCAGTGTGTGGCAGAGCTTGTTATTGGGGTTTACCCTAAAGCCCAGTTCCTTCAGCCATTCCAGGGATTCCCAATGGGACTCGGGCTTGGGGTGATCCCCAGCGTTGCCTAAAGAATAGACCCATATCTGCAGGTTGCGGCTGGCGGTGATCTTCGGATCCAGCTGCCTCACGCTGCCGGCGCCAGTATTCCGGGGATTGGCGTACAGCGGCTCGCCCTGTCTGGCCCGTTCTTCGTTCAGGCGGTTGAAATCATCGATGGGCAGATAAACCTCGCCACGGACTTCCAAGTGGGGAGGCGGGCCGCCCAAAAGTGACACGGGAATGCTCCGGATGGTGCGGATGTTTTGGGTGACATCTTCGCCGACCGATCCGTCTCCCCGGGTTGCGCCTTGGGCCAGGACACCGTCTTGGTAACGAAGGTTGACGGCCAATCCGTCGATCTTCAATTCGCACACCATGGCAAAATCGGCGTCGTCCAGCAGGCTTTTCACCCGTCGGTGCCACGCCTCCAGTTCTTCCCGGTTGAAGGCGTTTGCCAAACTAAGCATGGGTATACTATGCTGCACCTGGCTGAAGCCTGAAGCGGGGGCCGCGCCGACCCGCTGGGTGGGGGACTCGGAGGTGACGAGCTCAGGGTGCTCGGCCTCCAAGCTCCGTAGCTCGCGCATCAACAGATCGTATTCAGCGTCGCTGGCCACGGGATCGTCCAGCACGTAATACCGGTGGTTGTGGTAGTTGAGGTCCTTACGTAATTCGGCTATCCGCTCAATTATTCCGCCATCAGGCATCGGCATTTCTTCTCTGATCGACAACGAATGATTCGTTCATATTATCATCTACACAGCTTGAACAATTAAACGCATATGGGTGGCAGATGACACAATCTCATGTAGAAACCAGGGATACGCACCAGGATCAAGGGGTTAGAGGAACGGCGCTCTTCATCTTGAGCGCTCTGAGTGGAGGCCATGGAGTATTCCATTGGTTCACCCAAAGCTTTTTTGTCATGCTGCCGGCGGTCGTCGCCACCTTCGGCTTAAGCGGTGTCCAAGTGGGGGCGATCGCATCTACTCGAGAGGTGGCTTCAGGCCTTATCGCCCTCCCGGGCGGCGTGGTAACCGACATGCTTCGACAGCATTGGGGATTGGTTCTGGCAGGATGCATGGCATTATTTGGGGTTGGCTGGCTGATCATGGGCATTTCGCCGGTCTACCCGGTATTGTTGCTGGGGATGGGCGTGGTGGCGATGGCATCGTCTATGTGGCATCTTCCGGCAACCGCGGCTCTGTCATCCCGATTCGCCCACCGCCGGGGATCCGCGCTGTCCTTCCACGGAGTCGGGGGGAACATCGGAGACGTTTTGGGCCCGGCTTTGACCGGAGGACTCCTATTGGTCCTTAGTTGGAGAGGAATCCTTAGCATATACGCGGTGGTTCCGCTCGTATTGACCTTCGTGGTTTTTTGGGCGTTCCGGGACATCGGCAGGACCGGGACCCAGGCCACCGCGCCGACTGGTTTCCGGGAGCAGATGGACCAGACCCGGCTATCGTTCAAAGAGCACCCCAGGTTGTGGGGAATCATGACGGTCGCGGGACTTCGGGGTATGGCCCACGTGGCGTTTTTGCCGTTCCTGGCGTTGTACCTGGGCCTTGAGACCCAACTGGGGATGAGTAAGCCGTCTTTGGGGTTACATATCGCCCTTCTGGTGGGAGTGGGTATCGTATCTACTCCAGTTATGGGCTACTTGTCCGACCGTTTGGGCAGAAAGTTGGTGCTGGTTCCCGGCATGCTTGGACTTGCCGTTCTAACGGCGCTGCTGGTTCCTTTTGGCGAGGGGATAGGATTGATTGTTGTAATCGCGCTGTTAGGAATATTCCTATTCAGCGACCAGCCTATCTTAACCGCAGGAGCCTTGGACGTAATCGGCGAGGGTGTAGTAGCCAGCACGCTGGGGGTGTTTTCTTTCTCCAGATTCGCTCTCGCGGCGGCATCCCCACTCATTGCCGGAATATTGTTTGATTCGAGTGGTATCGAAGCCACCTTTTTGTACATCGCCGGCCTGTATGTCGTGGCCACGGTCATCCTGATGATGGTGCCGATGGCAGTGCCAAGCCATTCCGCAGGCGACGGCCACCATGGGCACGGTCATGAAGGTCATGGTCACGATCATGGCCATGAACATGGGAACGGCGATGAGCACGGGGCGCACTGAGAGAGATCGGCAATTGATTCGGGTTCTAAAATCGCGTGAGGACGGCCCGGAGTCAGATCAAGCGGCTGATTATTGTCAGCCGCCCGCCAACCTTTCCAGATGGTCTTTGCCCAGCACAATATTGGGGGTTGGCGATGGGTCCACTCCCTGTAGGATGGCCAGGTAGTAGCTGACGTAATCCCCCATGATCATGGTGGTCAGCAGTTGGCCCAGAGGCGCCAGACCTTCCGGCGGTTGGACCAGATGTAGAGGAATGCCATTGCTTCTCAGCAACTCCGCCGCGACCTGGTAATGGGCGTCTGCCGGGTCGCCCTCTAGGTTGGGCCGCAGCATAACCGCAGACAGACGCTTTTCGATCTCTGGCAGCGAACCGTAAGCTTCCACGGCGTTGTGCAACAATTCCGGTATCTCTTCGTGCCACGCCCAGACCTTGCCATTCTCGTTAAACTGAGTTTTCCATCGCCGCGCCAGCCCCGAGAATAGCCCCCCTCCACAGACCATCACCAGCTTTTCATGAAGCTGCAATGCCAGGTCTTTGGCCGGATTGTCCCGTGAGGGCCGGTCTTCCGCCAGGCGGCTCGCCTGGCTCTCCAAGGCATCAATGGAAGCGGTCACTTCCGTTTGGGCTATTGACCACAAACCAAGTTTGTTCAGGGCGGCTAACAGAAGCATCAGGTTGTAGCCCACGGCGCTGCGGGGCTCGCCGGGGAGATCCACCTTCAGCAGGGGAATCCCCGAGTCGGCGGCTTCTTGGGCGATGATCCCGCCGCCGGCGGCCACTATGATCCTTGCATCCGCTGCTTTGGCCTGGTGGAACAGGGAGATGGTTTCCCGGGTATTACCGGAAAAGCTGCAGATTATGATCAAGCTGCCGGGGTCTATCTGGAAAGGGAAATCAAATCCCCGGATCACCCGGACCGGCACTCCTTTCTGGTCCGCCATCAGGCCGGCAAGCAGGTCTCCGGCGATGGCGGACCCGCCCATGCCGCAGACAATCACACTCCCGCTGGAGCCCCATTCCGGGGGATACGATGATGCTATACCTTGCCGCCAACCCGCCGCGCACTGTTGTGGCAGGGCGCGAATTCTCCCCCCGAGACCAGACCGGTCGACACTGGCGAATGACTTGGGTTGGTCTAGATCAGCCACCATGTGAGATACCGCCCCATGCCGCTTGGATGGCCAAAGATTCGGATAGCCCGTTATTGAGCTCGGTCACCCCATGGAATGGTATTCATGTTTTGGACGGGGTGAGTTTGAAACGCGAGATCTGGGAATGGAAAACGACTTTCGCCGACTGCCGCAGTATGGCAACGGCTGCGATGGCGCCCAGGGCGTTTACGATCATGTCTGAAGGCGACATGTTTCGGCCCACGACGAACGACTGGTGGAATTCATCGGATATACCGTACAGGACGGCCAGGACGATTGCGGCAAGGGCGGCCCGGAGGGAGTAATCGGTAAATGTGGTCCAACTCCATAGGGTGGCCTGGATAAAAGATGCCAGCATGCCAAAGAGGAATAGGTGAGCCATATAGCTGCGTATGATGCCAAGCTTGGAAATGACGTGGGAGTCGTATGGTCCCAACCGCGAAACCTGCTCCTCAGGAAGCGACGATAGGTAGAAGATCAGGGTCATCCATCCGGCCAAAGCGGCCGCGAAGCCGATTCGGAATCCCCAGCGAGTCGTAAATGAAAATTTACTTATAAAAACCTCTTTAATGATCATATATTAAATAAAATCAGCGAATCCAGTCGCTTAAAGAGTTTGCATAATGCGGATCAGTCTAATCCGAACCATCGTGACTTGCGGCATTATAGCTTGTTCCGGCATGGTGTACAACGATTTTTCCCCTTAAGAGGCAACGTCTCGGCTTGGCGTTTTAACCGTCGCCAATGGTGGCCGGTCTTCAGGCCGAAGCAGGCATATACGACGTTGACTTGATCGGCCGCCCGCCCGGGGACCGTGTCCCATTCCATGGGTTTACCAATAAGATACATGGGTTCTTTCCATGGTACCAGGGTGGTATCACCCTGCGGTGATGGGTGAATCGGTGATACAAAAAGGGTTGCCACGGTCTAATGACTCTACCATCTATTCTCCGGAAATACCTTGGCCTGCGTCCGGGTTGTTGTTTGCACCACCGATTCAGAAAGACCTACACCAGGGGAAAGCTTAGTGCAAAAGCCGCGTTCAATGGCCGAGGCTGAGCCGTAGCGGGCCACCCATATCCTATGCAGGCATTCGGAAGGGTTGCCGGCCCTCAGATGATCCAAAGGAGCGAGTAAGCAGATGCAAGACGAGGCATTGGACCTACGAGAGATATTGGACAACTTTCGCAGATGGTGGTGGGTGCTCTTAGCGTCGCCTCTGTTGATTGGGGGAATCATCGCCGGCGCCGGGCTGGCCTCACCTGTCCCGGCGCCAAAATACGAGGCCACAGCCACCATGCTATTGGAGGGCAGCGCCGCCACCGCCAGCTATCCCAGCTTGATCGTGACCAGGCCCTTTTTGAAAGGCGTGATCGATCAGACAGCGCTGCCTTTAA
The DNA here is from genome assembly GCA_022562335.1 of Chloroflexota bacterium. Taxonomy (GTDB): domain Bacteria; phylum Chloroflexota; class Dehalococcoidia; order Lucifugimonadales; family UBA3495; genus Io17-Chloro-G2. Next base: position 4,671 of record JADFPM010000001.1, on the reverse strand, counting down.
GCGTAGATGAGATCAAGGCCATGTTGTCTGCCCGGCGGGTTGAAGGAACCCAGTTCCTGGAGGTCCGCGCCATTAGCGAAGAACCGGCGATGGCCAGGAGGATTGCCGATGCAGTGGCCGTGACGTTTGTGGGCCACATGGATTCTATCCGCGAGGAACAATTCGCCGCCCAAAGAGAAGAGTTGTCCCGGCAGATGTCGGCGATGGGGCTCTTCTCCACATCCGGTGCGGTTTTAGCCACGTTGAGCGGTGTGATCGAACAGAGGATGCCGGAATTCGGCAGGGTTACCCTGGTGGCCCCTGCAGAAGTGCCTGGCAATCCGGTCTCCGTGGCACAACGGCCCATCGCTCGAAATGCCATATTAGGAGCGGCGGCCGGTCTTTTGCTGTCCGTTGGATTGGTGATGTTGTTGGGTTACCAGCGGGCGGCCATCGGGTCTGCCGCGATGTTCCAGAGACGGTTCGGGATCCCCAACCTGGGCGTTGTGCCCCGTTGGCCCAAAAGCGCCGGAGGCGCCAGGATATTGGCGGTGAACGGCGCCTCCTCGACCGGCGAAGCCGAAGCCATCAGGCAGGTTGCCACCAACATAGAATTTGCGGCCAGGGATAAGGGCATCAAGAGTTTAGTGGTGACCAGCCCGGACACAGGCGAAGGGCGCAGCAGTCTCATCGCCAACCTCGGATGTGTCTTGTCTTCCGGCCAGGAAAAGGTGGTCCTCGTAGACGCCGACCTGCGGCGGCCGTCGCTTCACGCCTACTTCAAGTTGCAGAACACCGCCGGCCTGAGCGATTTCCTCTCCAACCCTGAGATCGAAATGGAGGACGTGCTTCGCGACACGGTTTACTCCGGTGTCAAGGTCATCACCAGCGGCCCGCCGGCGGCCGACCCAGTTGCTTTGCTGAAGACTCCCCGTATGGGCGCCTTATTGAAACAGCTGGAAAGCGAGTATCACATGGTTTTGGTGGATACGCCTCCCCTGGTATCACTGGCCGATGGCGCGGTGGTGGCGGCCCAAGTGGGCGGCTCCGTGATGGTGGTCAATTCATCCAACACCAGGATGGACGCGGTGGTTTTGGCCCTGGGCAATTTGGAAAAGGCCGGCGCCAACATGTTGGGGTTCATTTGGAATGGTGTGACCTCAGGATCTCCAGGCCGCTACTCCCGATACCAAAAACATTGTAGAAAACAATCTGAGGCGGGTAGGTCTGTCCAGTTGGTGTCCGGCAGTCCCACCTAGAGGTGCGGCGCCAAAGGGTTTGGGGTAAACCGTCGGTGGTGCATCAGACCCTGCCGGGCGGACCATCTGGTTCAAATGCTGAAGACCCCCCGAAATCCCTTTAGCGCCTGCCTGGTTAGGTAGACAATGGATTTTGCATCGGATGTGGGTCGAAGCCACCTAACTCTCCCCAAATCCCAACCACCTGCGGGGCAGACGCCGCCGCCGGCCCCGGTGGTCCCGATAGGTTTCGGCAACCGCCGTGGCCAATTTAACAGGGTCATGGCGGGTGGGATTGCCGGTATCGATGACATCGGCCAGCACGCAGACGGTCGAATCCCGCCAGGGCTGCGAAACCTCAATCAATTTGGGCACAACCGCGCCGCCGGCATAGGCTCCCGCCGAACTCGGCTGGGAGACGAAGTTATCGTTGGCCAAAACCAGGTCTATGGAGTCCGGACCCAGATAGTGGCGGACCACCTCCAGATGGTCCAGCACGGAGAAATCCATGGTTTGTCCCGGCTCTCCGGCCACGTTGCACACGTATAATTTTAGCGCGGGGGCATTGGTTATGGCCTCGGCTATTTTCGGGACCAACAGGTTGGGGACTATGCTGGTGAACAAGCTGCCTGGGCCAAGCAATATCATGTCGGCTTCTTCAATGGCCTGTAGGGCGTCGGGATGGGCGGCGGCGTCGGCGGGCAGCAGGGCGATGGATTGCAGGGGGTCTTGCGCCGTGCCCACCTTGGATTCCCCGATCAGGGGTTGCCCGGAAACCGTCCTGGCCACCAGGGTAACGTCCATAGAGGTCGAGGGTATCACCCGGCCGCGAATGGCCAAAAGTTCACCGGCTATTTGCACCCCTTGGTAAAAACCCCCGCCTATTCCGGCCAGGGCCGCGATGAACATGTTTCCAAAATTGTGCCCGTCTAGTTGCCCGTTGGACGAAAAGCGGTAGTCCATCAGGCGTTGCATCACGTCTTCCGAGTCGGCCAACGCCACGAGACAATTGCGGATGTCGCCGGGAGGCAGAATGCCCAATTCCGTACGCAGCCGGCCGGAACTGCCGCCGTCGTCGGCCACCGTCACCACCGCCGTGATGTTGCCGGTGTAGTGTTTCAGCCCGCGCAAGAGGTTTGGAAGCCCGCTGCCGCCGCCGATGACCACGACCTTTGGCCCCGCTCCCAACACCCGTTCGATATAGAGGGAATCCAACAGCCGCCAGTGGCGCCGGCGCACCTGGATGGTGGTCAACGACCGGGCTAGATAGATGGAGGAAGCCGTGGCGATGACGATGCCGACCCCGATGAAAACCCCTGCCCTTAACATCGCTGGTTCGCCCCTGAGGCTGATGATCTCCGCGAGGGAGGTGAACCCCGGCCAAAGCGAGATCTTCAGGGCAAAGACGATTCCCAGGGCGATGCATATTGCGCCGAACGCGCCCATCGCCAGCCAACGCTTGAGGGCAATGCCCGGCACCAAGAGTATGAGGACTGCCCGGCCGATCCTTCGGGAAGTGAGGAAATGCATGAATTTAGACATGGAAATGTATGTCTATTTTCCCGGGACGGTTGATTCCGATTGAGAAGGGATGTTGCCCAAAGGGGCAGCATGATTCGCAGAATCATTCGATGGAGTGGATGCGGTTGGTGGTTTGATCACGGCGGAAAACGTCCGGCCCCCCAGCGCCATCAACCATGCGGCTGGCAGGTTGGTGGCTGGTGAAAATTGTAATTAGGCCTCCGGGCAGTGTCAAGCAAAAGGAAGCCCCGGTTCACCAGTTTCGGAGTCTCAACATGTGGGGAAATCGAAAATCGCGGGATTCGGCGGATCGCCGGCCGATGCTATCAAACCGCCGTCATGTTGGTATACTTGCAACCAAGCTAATATCGTCCGTGAGGATTCGCAATATGAAGTGGGCTTCATCTATATCAGAGCAAACGAACTTGGAAGATGCGATCAAAGAATGTATCGCCATTCTACAGACCCAGATGCAAGATGAAGTCCCCCACCTGGCGGTGGCCTTTGTGTCCCCCCATCATCAAGCCGGATACGACCGGGTGTCGGAGTTGATCCGGCAAGGTCTTGATTCGGTGGTGGTCTTGGGATGTTCCGGCGGTGGCATCATCGGAAACGGCCAGGAGGTGGAACAACGGCCCGCCGTATCTATCACGGCCGCCAGTCTGCCTGGAGTCGAGATAGTGGAGTTCCACCTGGAAGGGGACAGCCTGCCAGACCTGGATGCGGCCCCCGAAGCCTGGGAGGAAGCGGTCAACGTGACGTCGGGCTTGTCGCCACAGTTCGTGATGCTGGCCGATCCCTTCTCGTTCCCGGTGCAAAACCTGCTATTGGGGCTTGATTACGCTTTCAGCCAGTCGGCCAAGATCGGCGGTATGGCCAGCGGCGCGCAACAGCAAGGCGGCAACGCCCTTTTTCTGGGAGATCAGGTATATCGGTCGGGCGCGGTGGGAGTGGCCTTGCACGGCAACATCACCGTGGACACCGTGGTGGCCCAGGGCTGCCGCCCGGTGGGCCAGCCGATGCGGGTCACCGAGAGCAGACGCAACATATTGGCCGAATTAGATGGCCAGCCTCCCATGACGGTACTAAAGGAGATATTCGAAAAATCCGACGACCGCGATAAGGAACTGATGCGCAACTCCCTGTTTCTGGGCGTGGTGATGGATGAGTTCATCGACGACCCAAAGCAGGGAGATTTTTTGATAAGAAACGTGGTGGGCATGGACGACCGCACCGGAGTCCTAGCCATAGGCGAGATGTTGAAAGAAGGCCAGCTGGTCCAGTTCCACCTCCGCGACGCCCAGACGTCCGCCGACGACCTGACCCAGGTTTTGGAACGTTATGCCGAGGAAAACCGGGAGAACCAGGCCCAAGGGGCGCTTTTGTTCTCCTGTCTGGGCCGGGGCGAACACCTTTACGGGCGCCCAAATCACGATACCGAGCTTTTCCAAGATAAGTTGGGGTCCGTTCCCTTGGGAGGGTTTTTCTGCAACGGAGAGATCGGCCCGGTGAGCGGCACCACGTTCCTGCACGGTTACACCAGCTCATTCGGGATTTTCCGGGTCGCTTACTAAACCTCTCCCCTGATCCCGCCTGCCCAAACCAGCGCGACTCCCGCTCCCGCAGCCGGGCGCCAGTGGCTGGGTTTGCGGGTATCAAATCCTTATTACCCCCGTTTTCTGACGAAGGATTTCCCATATGCCAGGTGCCCGTGTCATAAAAGCCGGAGTCCCGGTTTCCCTCACCGGCCAGTTCCAAGTGCAGGGAAACCAGGTGCTGGCCGGACTTATGGCCTGGGTGGACGACGTCAATAAAGCCGGCGGCATTGTTATTCGGCCCGGTACCGCCGGGTTTGGTCTGGAACTGGTCCATTACGACGACGCCAGTCTGGCCCGGCAAGCACGCCGCGCCACGGAACGCCTGATAACTCAAG